>DATCJR010000145.1 GCA_036562685.1 Clostridia bacterium
GGGATAAAAGGGAGTACGCTGAACATTACGGGAGAACCGAAGTAGCTGCAGCCTGAACAGATTTTTTTTTCAATTGAAAAGCCCCGCTGAAAGCGTGAAAAATTATCTTAAAAAAAGATTTTTTTGTATTATAGAAATCAACTGAAAATAAAAAAACCTATTTTGGAGACTGTTAGAGCTCTTTGAAGAAGACACAAAAATCGCTTCCCGCAAAAGTTGGGGAGCTGTAAAATGGGGACGGTAATTATTATCCATTTGGTTTAGTTATGAGCGGAATAAGCTCAAAAGCTTTAAATGGAGCACCGGAAAACAAACGGAAATGGAACAAAGGTTCAGAATTACAATCGAAGGAATTTAGTGATGGCAGTGGGTTAGAATGGTATGCAACACCGTTAAGAACGCTTGACCCGCAAATAGGCAGATGGCATCAGATAGACCCCAAGCCCGATTATGCACAGAGCTTGTATAGCTCAATGGGTAATAACCCGATTTTGTATAATGACCCGTTAGGAGATACTTTAAGAGTTCAGTTTAGAACAGGCTTTTTAGGATTAGGCAAAAAACAAGAAGTCATTTATAACAATGGAAGTTTAACTAATAAGGATGGAAGTGCCTATGCAGGAAAAGTAAAGGGTTATTTGGGTAAAGTTGTTGGGGCATTAGGTTCGTTGAATAAGACAGCGGAGGGCAAATCAATGGTATCGGAGTTGCAGGGCTCTAATAATAATTTTACAATCAAGAATGGTTCAGCCAATTCATTTACCCCTTCAAATTTGACAGCTTCTTACGGAAATATTCCTTCTCTTCAAAAAGTTTCTAATGGTACTCTCCCAACTGGTGGCAGTGGAGGAACAATAGTTTGGAATCCTGGTATATCAACAAGCGGAATGAATACCGCAGGAAATACTGATAGACCAGCCTACATAGGATTAGGGCATGAAATGGCTCATGGACGAGATGCTAACCAAGGCACATTATATATTGGAAGTGATTATACAAACCCCTTAAACGGAAATTCTTACTTATCAAAAGACCAAGGGTTAAATAAATCGGAGTGGCGTGCAGTCTATTATGAAAATATAATTAGACAGCAAGCGGGATTGCCATTACGTACACAGTATGGCTTGCAAGATAACGGAGGTAGTTTTACAGGAACAGGCCCCTCCTTATTGACGCCAGCAGGACTTCCAATTAATTTTCCAATACAATAAATCAATCTCATGAAACAGAAATCAATTTTTATAGCGATAATGTTTTTAATCTTCTCATTCAATTTGCATGCTCAAAAGGAAGCTGCTCGTTGTAAAGGGAAGAGATATTGTGGATATATGTTTGATACAAGCTATATTGTTTTGAAGTCCATTAAAGATCAACAAAGCAGAATTATCTTATCATGCGATGATATACATACAGCGGAAGGAATTTTGAGAGAACAACTACCCATCTTAAACAGCAGTAAAGTAAACCAATCAAAAGGATGTCCTAATATCAATCAAAGGCTTAGTAAATATTGCAGGCAATATTTTGGCTTTATCAATACCAGAGGAGAAAAAATAATCTGGGTAAACCTGTTTTGGAATAAAGATTTAAAAGCCAGAGCAAAGTATGATTTAATCAGTGTTAACGATGGCTGTAGCTATTATTGGAATGTAGAAGTTAACATAACGGCGAGAACTCTGTCAAACCTTCAAATAAATGGCAATGGATAAAAAAAGCCCATGCCGGGCTTTAGTGCCTTCCTTTTGTATAGGCAATGTGGTTGCGTGGGATATTGATGCTGCGTTGTCGCATGATGGAATCATACGTTTTTTTCCAGAGTTTAGTAGAATCCCAATGCTGTATATTAAATGCGCTGTCGGGTATGCCGGGCAGTTTATACATTCTAAACTGCTTCATGTAATCCGGCAGTGAATCTTTGCCCTGCTGTTTGGCAGACAAATGATTGACGGCAAAGAAAATCAGGAAAAATAAGATCAGTTTACTGTTCATAAGGACACTATACCAAAAACTGTGTAAACATAGAAAATCGGGGTTCGTATGAACTCCGATTTTTTTACTTTTAAACTTTACACAGAATGATGAAAGCAGAAGATTTTTTATCAGACGATTTTTTGAAGCAATTTAAGAGCGGTA
>DATCJR010000146.1 GCA_036562685.1 Clostridia bacterium
GCATCTGCAGCTTGCCCGGTAAGATATTGAGTTATTATTGATTTTGCATTATTTATATTATCAAGTTCGACAGGAGCACCACCACTATAAATCACGGCAAAATCATTTCTAACCTTTAGTAATTCGTCTATAAGCGAATATTGGGCATAGGGCAATCTCATATGCTGTCTGTCATAACCTTCGCTTTCATAGTCTTCAGTAAGCCCTATAAAGACCACAACATTTTTATAGTTTTGACTAGCAGATACTGCCTTGGCTATTAACTGATAATCTACAATATCATTATATATATCATATCCCTCTACAAATTCGTATTTAATGCTTCGGGCGTCCAGACCATCCAAAAAAGTAGTCAGCTTAGTAGGAATTATTTTTGAGCTTCCGCTGCCCTGATATCTAGAATATTTGGCCAAAGCACCAATAACAAGCAGCTTTTCATTAGAATCAAAAGGAAGCAAATTATTGTCATTTTTTAATAAAACTATTGAATTTTGAGCTATTTCTTTAGCTGTTTGATGCTGTTTTAAAACATCATAATTATGCGTTTTTTGAGCATTTTTTACTTTTTCAATTAGTTTTAAAATTCTTAAAACACAGGTGTCTATATCATGAGTTGTTATTTTTCCATCAAATACAGCCTGCATAACGCATTCAATGTTATATTGACCTGAATATGGAAATTCTATATCTAGTCCAGCCAATACTCCTTGAACTCTATCATCAACAGCGCCCCAGTCGCTTATAACAACACCATCATAACCCCAAAAATCTCTCAGAACATCAGTAAGAAGATATTTGTTTTGGCTGGAATAAATGCCGTTAATCTTGTTATATGAACACATTATTGTCCAAGGTGAACTCTCTTTAACAGCTATTTCAAAAGGTTTAAAATAGACTTCATGTAATGTTCTTTCGTCAATTTCAGCACTTACTATAGCCCTGTAACTTTCTTGATTGTTAGCAGCAAAATGCTTTAAAGATGTTCCCACACCTTTACTTTGCGCGCCCCTAATAAATGCTGCTGATAATTTACCTGCTAAAAATGGATCTTCAGAAAAATATTCAAAATTTCTTCCGCAAAGCGGCGATCTTTTTATATTAGTTCCTGGACCCAAAATAAGGTCAATATTTTCTTCTATTGCTTCAACTGCTAAAGCTTGCCCTAGTTTTTCCAAAAGATCAGTATCAAAACTGCATGCTGTAGTTACAGCAGGAGGAAAACATGTTGCTTTTTGAGTTTTTACTATGTCTTTTTCTCGAATTTCTTTTCTAAGACCGTGAGGTCCATCTGAAACTCTTATACTATTTATATTTAAACGGTCTATTTTTTGAGTGTTCCACCAATCGGCGGCAAATAATAATGACACTTTTTCTTTAAGCGTCATTTTATTCATAATATCAATAACATTCATAAAAATATCCTTAAATTAATTATAAATTCATTTTAATTCATAATCTTACTATTGTCAATATCACCTGATTAATGGTTTTATCGCCAAGATTTAAAAACTTTAGGTTAATTAATATCATAAAATTAATGCAGGATATTATCA
>DATCJR010000147.1 GCA_036562685.1 Clostridia bacterium
TACAATAATAATTTAGTTACATCTTTTATACAAAGAGACTATTGACAAATTGAAATTATAAATATATATTATCAATAGCATAATTAAATTATAAAGACATAAATTTAAAAAGTATATGTCAATAATTTTAAGTTTGAGCCAAAAATTGCTGTTAAGAAAAATTGACTTGTTAATACCTTAATCAAAATATGGATGGGTTAAGATGAAAGAAGAACTGGTCAATTCTATGTATGAACTATTAAGGGATCGCGGTACTGACCTATATATTCAATATGCCGATTATGACCATTGCGATGTCCATTTTCATCAGTGTATTGAGCTTGTTTTATTAGAATCAGGTGAAATGACTGTAACGATTAACGGCAAAAGCCGTTCATTCAAAGACGGCGAAAAAGGACTTGCTTTTATCGCCAGTTATGATATACATCATATATTACGCTCTGCAGACAGCAAAATAATAATCTGCATCATTCCCGTTTTCTTCCTAAAAAGCTTTTTTGCGGCAGCAAACGAGTTAAATTATCAAAGCTGTTATATTGAAGATAGTAAAATTATAGATAAAATTCATGATTTGCTAAAAGAACTAATGGTCTATAAAAAAGGCAATCTTTTGCTTGTAAAAGGAATAATTTATACCATTTTGGGTCTTCTTATAGAAACCAAATCATTAAAAACAGCCAATGTTCCTGCGCCAAAACAGCTCACACAACGGGTTTTGGAATATCTCAATAATAATTTCAAATCCAAAATAACCTTGGAAACCTTGGCAGACGAGTTTAATTACAGCAAATATTATTTTTCTAAAATATTTAATCAATACTTTGCGTGCAATCTTGCCACTTATATCAATATGTTGCGCGCTACCTATGTGGCCACACAGCTAAATGATAATTCTGTTCATAATATAGTAGAACTTGCTTATGAAGCAGGCTTTGATAGCCTAAGAACATTTTACAGAAGCTTTAATCAATTATTTAAAACAAGTCCAAAAAATTTCAAGAAAAAAATATATGAAAATGATAAAGTAAATAATTCAATTATGACTTTAAATGCATAATAAAAAGTAAAGCGGCTGAAAACTCAGCCGCTTTACAATATATGATAAGGGGGAAAATGATGAGCTATGTAATGGTAAATTGATTTCTCAAATTTACGAGCTAATTATAATATCAAATCATTTTTGTGTCAAGCATTTTATATGGGATTTTAATAACATTCTTTTCACAAAAACTTAACAATTTTTTCCTAGTTTTTATGAGCATCTATAACAATACGCTTTTCGCCTTCAAATACTAGACCTACTGTTCCGGGACCTGTGTGGCTTCCAATAATGGGCCCAATATAGCCTATCTTTACATCAGGAATTCCTTCTTCTAATAGCATTTGCTTAAGGTCATTAGCATTTTCAATATCATCTGCATGCGCGATATATGCTCTGGTTATTCCTTCTTTTGCGTGTTTTTTCAACGCTTTTACAGCGTATCTTAGCGCCTTAGTAACACCGCGTTCTTTATCATAAGGAGCAAGCTCGCCTTTATGGTTAATAACAATTATGGGACGAATACCCAAAACTGTACCTACTATCGCCAAAGCGGGATTAACTCTTCCTCCGCGTTTTAGATGGAACAAGTCCTTTACCAAAATCCAGTGATGTACTCTGTCTGCTAATTCTACAAGATAATCATAAACTTCTTTTGCTGTTTTGCCTTCGTCTCTCAATTCTCTAGCTCTATCCAATATATACAATTGACCTTGAGTGGCCGCTTTTGTATCTACTACATAAATCTTGCGATCAGGATATTTTTCCATTACTTCTTGAGCTGCAGCCTTGGCATTATTGGCAGTATTAGACAAACCGCCTGACAGTGATAAATGTACTATATCGCCCTGTTCTTCTTTAATTAGCTTTTCAAAATACTCGGCAGTTTCAAAGGGAGAAAGCTGAGTTGTCTTGGGCATTTTGCCAGAACGAAGCAAATCATAAAAATTTCTGTATTCTTCTTCACTGTCATAATTATCTCTATATTCTACATCGTCAATAATATACGCCATAGGAATATATTTGATATTATGCTTTTTCAAATCACTTTTTAAAGCGTCACAACATGAATCAGAAGAAAGTATAAAACTCATATTTTGGCTCCTTATAATAATATATAGATAAGTACTTAACTAATATAATATTTTTCGAGCTTTTTTGCAATATTTTTACATTTATAAACATACTTTTGTAATATTTTCCAATAAAAATATTAAAAAAAACGCCCTAAATGCCCTAAATATAGGACGTTTCTTTAATAAATCATTAATTATTATCTATTACCATTCATCATGGCCGCAGCAGCAACAATCGTCATCTTCTTCTTCAAAGTCATCATAGCCGCAATCATCACAGCAGCCGTCTTCGTCACAGCAATCATCTTGGCAACAATCGCCGTCTTCATAGACATCTGTAAATACTTTTAGTTTGTTTTCAATGTCTTGTTCGTCATCTCTTTTAGGTTCTTTTACATCATCATAGATATGCCATATCTCAGTGTATTCTTCATATTCTTGAGGCGGTATCGTCAGCAAAGGTGTCAAAGATTCTATTTCTATAAAACGATCATTAGTATAGCTTTCAAAGTTGCATTCAAAGTTTGCATACGTAGCGTTTTCATAATAAGGGAACTCTTTTACCACTAGATTGTTATGGTTAAAGTATGCTGCCCATCCTCTATGACAGCTTGTCCCAAACTTAAAGGCATTTTTCTTATTCATCTGTTTGACTGTGATAAATTTGTCGCCCCAATAAACTCTTTCATCATTCATAGAGCAGTAAGGCCATATAGCTACTTGTCTGTTTGCCCAAAGTCCTGTATCGTGATTGGAATTGGGAACGGCGAGCAACCCGCCCACATCAAACATGCTGATTCCCCATAGTGCAATTTCAACATCAAACATTCCATGGTTGGTAATGCGATGATCTACATAAACTGTACCGTCTTCATCCATTGTTATACGCATTGACTTGGATAAATTAGTTTGCTTTTCTATAGGGGCATGCAAAATTACGCCATCATCGATAATGTGATAATCTACGGGATAATTGTCAGGCTGGCAGGAACGCACTGCATCTTCGGGTGCGTGCCATAATCTGTGTCCGCCGTAAAAAATATAATCATCTCCGCCTGTTTTACCTGCAGTTTCAGGAAAAACAGCCATATGATTTTTTCCTCCGTTTATAGAATAGCCTACAATACGGGGACCAATATCTGTTGTAACAATGACTTCTACCTTGCCGTTACTTATGCTTATGCAATTTTCCCAGCCTTGAAAGCTCTTACTTACTACTGATATCATTTTCTTCTCCTTTTTAATTATAACGCTCTATATTATCTGCAAAATTATTTGCAAAAATTTACGACTTTAATCCAAATCATCATAAAACTTAACCTGTTCACCGTTATAGATAAGATTTACTGTATCTGTCCGTCCGTTACGGTGTTTTGCTATAATTAATTTTACTTTCATAGGATCAGATGAAGAAGCCTGTGAGGTTTCATCCTTAACGCGATGTATAAACATTACTATATCGGCATCCTGTTCGATAGCGCCAGATTCACGAAGGTCTGACAATTGAGGTTCGCCCTTTCTTTCTTCGCTTTTTCTTGACAACTGACTTAGTAGCAGAATAGGTACATTGAGTTCTTTTGCTGTAATTTTTAGAAATCTAGTAATATCTGCAACTTCTTGGGCGCGTGAATCAGCGCGTTCTTTGTTAGGAGTGATAAGCTGCAAATAGTCAATCATTACAACATCAAGCCCTTTTTCTTTTCGCATTCTAAGGCATTTGTTCAAAATTTCTTGAGGACGAATATATGAAG
>DATCJR010000148.1 GCA_036562685.1 Clostridia bacterium
CTTATACTCGGTTCATAGCCAAGGTTTTGCGCTTGCTGTTTGATCTTTTGGGCGCATGAACTAAAATAATCGTCGGCCAAATCTTTATATTCTTTAATGTATCTGTCAACAGCATCAGGGCAGGGCGGGCAATTGAGCCAATCTGAGCTTTTGGGCAAAGTGCGGTAAAAGGTGTGAATTTTGATAACATATTTCGCTAAGGTTTCATCTTTTCTGCGTCTAGTGAAGATATCATATAAATTAAGAAAAATGCTGTCGCCTTTTTCTAGATACTCTTCAAACACTTTTTTTATAGCTGCAGCCTTTTTTAATTCAGCCGCAACATCTTCAATTATGGTAAAAGCAGGGTCAACCCCTACGACATAATAATATTTTTTTATTAAATCGGTACAAAAAGAATGCAAGGTGCATATTTTTGCAGATTCCGCCAAATCAAGCTGTTCTAAGAGATAGCTTTTTTCATGAGAGTTGTTAAGTGCGTCCGTAAGACGTTTTATCAGCTTGTTTTTCATTTCAAGGGCGGCGGCATTGGTAAATGTAGTAACCAAAATATTATCAACGCTTACTTCTTTGTTTGTTATGAGAGCAACAATGCGTTCAATCATTATAGTGGTTTTTCCGCTGCCGCTAGAAGCCGAAACAAGCATGTTCTTATCTTTGTTATTAAGATCAATTATTTTGCTTTGCGCTTCAGTCCAGTTAATCGACATTATCCACCCCGTTATCTTGATCGCTTATTTTTTGACCTAACTTAGAAATAATATCTTTTTTGATTTCAATGCTATGAAAATCACGCTCGTTTTCATAAGGATGACAGCATACGCTTTTGTAATCGCACCAATTGCATGAACCTTCGCAAGGGCTGGGTTCAAGATAACCTGAGATTATTTCTTCTATTGCGTTTTTGGCAACGCCAACAGAATAAGTCAATGCATTTTCAAATTCCTGCGTGCTTAATACCGATGTACTGCTGATTTCTGGTCCGTATTCGGTAAGCTTTAGGTTTACAGGCAATACTTCGCTTTTTAGGTTATGAGTAGTTAGCTTTTTGTCGCAAGCAAGCACAGCTTTTAATTCCTCACTCACAAGCCCCTGCATACAATATCTTGGTTTCTTTTGAGTTTGAAAATCATTATTGATAGGAAAATACAAAGAAGCAAACGGCTTTTTGTTAAGTCCTTTTCGTATTGCTTGCATATAAAGCGTCAATTGCAGATTTTTGCCTGCATATATGTCTTGAATTATTTCCGAAATGCTTGACTTAACTTTACCGGTTTTGTAATCGATTATTCTGACATAATCTTCGTATTCATCTATACGGTCAACTTTGCCTTCGATTTTTGCTGTTCCGTATCTGGTAGGAATTTCAAGTGGCGGCAAGGTTTGATCATGACCAAACATTTTTTCGGTATAAATGGTTTTGAAATCCGAGTTCTGATTTTGATCAAAAATAACCCTGCCTGTATTGATAGCTTCTTTTAGCAGCATTTCGCTAAAATGCTTGTTGTTTTTGAGCTTTTCATTTTCAGATATTATTTGGTTTGTTATATCTGTTATGATTTTGTCGCATTCATTAATGTCATTGGGCACAAACTCTACAAACTTTTCCAAAATAGAGTGCAAAATATTACCTATATCTATAGCGTTTATATTGCCTTCAGGACGTTTTTTTAGCTTTAAAATATGCTGCAATAGATAAATATAAGGACACTTAAAGTAGTTTTCTAATTGAGTTGCGAAGAAAACATCTTTTGAAAGATTATATTCAAAGTCTTGCTTTTTAGGCGGGCTAAAATCAATACCAAGAGCATAAGCAGCGCTTGATATTGCTGTGCCCAAAATTTCTTGTCTTTGAGATATTGCTTTTTTGAATTGAGTCAAAATCAGCTTTTTTGAAGCGGCTTGACTATAAAAATATTTAGATAAATCTTCTTTAGACTTGTCGGTCATGCTCAAAAGCACATTGTCGCTGTCTTCATCAGCTTCAATGTGATTTGGAAAAAGCGTTCTGAGATTATTCAAAATATTAGCCTGAATTCTGTCTTCGCCGTTATCGTTGGTGCAATATAAAAAATGCAAGTTTTGTCCAAGATACAGCGACTGTATGAGATTAAATTTAGTGCGTCTGTTGACCTGCCTGATTTTGGGCTCAATTTTTATATTGAGCTTGTTCAAACAGTCAAGGTCATTATCAGACAGCATGCCTAAGTCTTTGTTAATTACAGGGAATTTTCC
>DATCJR010000149.1 GCA_036562685.1 Clostridia bacterium
AAGGGGGTACCTTGAAAGTACCTCCTTTTCTATTTGTTTTTCTGTTTCCCTTAAACGTTGAGCAACTTTTTTAGTCAGTAGTCCTAGCGGATGAGCAATATCAGCTAAAACTGCCCACCATTCACCATTGTGCCAAACAAACCTAATTTTGTGGCCGTTCCAGTTTTCGGTTTTTAACATTTAACTCACCTCATTTATATTTATTGATTTTAGCGAGTTCAAATCTAATTCTAGAATTGATGCTATTCTAATAAGCGTCTCTACACTTGGCATATATCTTCCATTTTCTATGTCTGATAAATAATTTCGTGACAGGCCAATTTGTTTTGCTAAATATTTTTGAGTGAATTTCTTTTCTTTTCTTTTATTCCTAATGATTTGCCCTAAATACTTTTTGTTCTTTTCTATCATCATTTCTTGTCTTCCCCCCTTTTTTCTAATTGTATTGTAGTGTATTTCCGTCAAAATGTAAAAGGTTAAAAATAAGTATTTCCGACAATTTAAACACATTGTAACGATTTATAAAGAAATGACTTGTTAATCCGTCATTTTGCTTTAAATTACTTGTATTTCCGTCGTTATATGTGTTGTATTACCGACAATTAATGGGTATAATAAAATAAAAAAGGTCGGTAATTACGACATTTTATATTTAGCGAATAATGAAAGGAGGTATATTATGGCTATTGGGAATAACATTAAAAAATATAGAATTGCACAAAAAATGACTCAAAAAGAATTGGCAGAAAAGGCAAATATATCACGTTCATATTTAGCAGATGTTGAAAATGGAAGATATAATCCAAGTATTGAGGTTCTTAGAGCCATAGCGCAAGCATTAAATATACCTATTGACGAGTTTTTTAAAAATAATAGTGATAATAATGATAACAGAATAACTCAAAAAATTAATCCTAAATTTAAGCCTATAATCGATAGCCTTGATAGAGCAGGTGATTTGCAAGATGAAGACATTCAGGATATTGCCGACCAACTTAGGTTTCTTATTGAATACCATAGGCAAAAGAAAAAAAATAATTCCTAAAAAGCCTCGAAAAGAAAGAAGCAAAATCCTTGCATTAGAATATCTTATTTATAAAAATATCAATTATTTGCCAATCAATTTAGAGGCATTTGATTATGTTTTTGAAAATTATGAATGGTTAGTATATAAGTACGAAGATGCAAAATTGATTATGCAGGTAGAAGATCCATTTAACATCAAAAAACGCAATGCACTTGCACGAACTTTGCATGAAAGAGGAAGTAATGTTTTTGTAACAGTTTTTATAGAAGACAAACAGTTTCCCAAAAGAAATTATTATACTCTTGCTCATGAATTAGGGCATATTGTATTGGGACATTTTTTTGAGTTTGAAAAAACTTCCTTGCTGAGAAGTGGTTTATTAGATGAAGAATATGCAGTCTTAGAACGAGAAGCTGAAATTTTTGCTGCTGAACTTTTAATGCCGATGCCGGTTTTAAAAGGATTAAAAATAAAATCTTACGAAGATATTGTTAATGTATGTAAAGTAACAAAAACTTCAGCTCAAATAAGAATGGAAGAATTTCAAAAATTCAGATTAACGAATAGAATGTTTATTCCATACATAGAAGTTAAAAAGCAATTTCACGATTTTATATATAAAAGATACTGCCCAAATTGTAGGTATTATTGCATATCCAACAAATTCGTTTATTGTCCTATATGCGGACAAAAATTACAATGGGGGGACGGAACTATGAAATATAATGATGGGTACGAATTAGATGAAAAAGGAAAAGTTTTAAAATGCCCTATTTGCGGCAACGAAGAAGTTGGAGAAAGCGAATAC
>DATCJR010000150.1 GCA_036562685.1 Clostridia bacterium
TAAGTGATATAATCATTTTTAGGTTTTTTACAAAAGATAAATAAGGGAATACAAAAGATTATGGTTTTTAGTATTTTTAATGAAATGCTTGATGTCAGCATCTCAGACATCGGCGCTGAACTTATGTCTATTAAGACAAAAGACAAAACTGAATATCTCTGGCAAGGCAATCCAAAGTTTTGGGACGGCAGGGCATACAATCTTTTTCCTATAATAGGCAGACTTAATCAGGGCGTATATATATACAATGGTCAGGAATTCAAAATGCAGCTTCACGGCTTTTTGAGAACATCTAAGCTAGAAGTTATAAATCATCAAAAAAGCAGCATCACTTTTGAATTGAAATATAATAATGCAACTTTATATCAATATCCTTTTAAGTTTTTGATACGCATATCATATGAGCTTGTCAAAAACAAAATCAACGTAAAATATAATGTAGTCAATCTTGACGACAAACCAATGTATTTTAATATAGGCGCGCATCCTGGATTTAATGTGCCGCTAAAGCCTAGATTAAACTTTGATGATTATTTTGTGGAATTTAAAGATATATGCAAAATCAAAAAACATGAACTAAATGAAGATTATTGTTTTATGAGCGGAAAAGTAATTGATTATGAACTTTTAAACGGACGAATAATACCGCTTAATCACAAAATGTTTGAATATGATACATATATCTTTTCTGATACCAGCAAAACTGCGACATTAAAATCCATATCAGACGAAAAAAGCGTCATTATTAATTTCCCTGATTTCAAATATTTTGCTATGTGGTCCAATAAAACTGCGCCTTTTGTTTGTCTTGAATTATGGCAGGGTTTACCCTCATCAGCATATAAAATAGACGATTTACAGAAAAAATCCGATATTATTACTTTGGAAGAAAATAAAGAATATAATAATTCCTGGTCAATAGAAATAAGATAATTTTGCAAGCTATTTTGATTGCAAATCTAAAATGCAAGTAATAAAAAAACAGCCCTAAGATTTTTAGGGCTGTTTTATCTCATAATCGCTAAGGTCAGGCAATATAATATCTCCGTCATAGGGGATTATGTATGAATGATATCTGTCTCCCATATTGTGTTCATATACAAAATGTGCTTTTATAAAAGTGTTATTTTCAAAAACAAAATACAGATCATGTCCAACTAAAGTTTTCCATCTTATATAAAGATTATATATAACAGTTTTTCCATCAACCGCTTTTTTTGCTTGATAACTGTAATAATCGTTTGAATTGACATAGTAAAGTGCATATTTTAAAGATGTGAAACTATTTCCTGCGGAAAAATCATAGTCACCGCCAATTAATTCTCTTTTGGTTTTGTTACCGTCTTTATCTTTCTCTGCCAAATATTTTCCATCAAAATACTCATATGAAATACCGCTTATTTCGACGCCCGTTTTAGTCTTACCATTTTTTCAATAGAATAAGCATAATAATTTGTCGTTTTTGTTGCGGACTTGACCTGTCCGTCTTTAGAAACATAATATCCGTTCGCCTGTGTTAAAATCACGTCTTTTATTGCGATCCATTCTTTATAGGTAACCTGAACTGATTGGTCTATGGCTATAGAATCAGTATTAACAGCAGAACGAAATTCTTCTAGTGTTATATCTTCAAACTGTGCCTGAGTTACATCAAAAGATATATCCTTACTAAAATCAA
>DATCJR010000151.1 GCA_036562685.1 Clostridia bacterium
TTGTTAGGCAGGCATATTATCTGTTCAGGGGAAAACTGAATATCAGACATCTCACAAAGGTGGTCAGGGCATGTCGAGTCTTCTACATGCACGACTTTGTCATGTATAACCAAAACCAGCAATTTATTGCCTTGTGAATCGATAATATCATAATGTCCGTCAACGTTCAGATCATAATCGGCATAAAGTTCATTTTGGACATAAACTCTGACGATTTTGCCTTCTTTTTTTACATTAAGGCTTATTATCATAAAGGTTATGACCAAAATCGCCAATAGAACAAAAATCGGAATGTCCAGCAGGGCAAAAGGTCGTGAAGATTTTAATTTTTTTATTTTTTGTATATTCATTGTTTTATTTAAAGCTGTATTCTACGCCGCCGGCATCTACATAAGCTGTGTAATCTTGATAGCCAAGCGCACCGTAGCTGTCGTATTGTTCGAGCTTACCCACAGCGGCAAATCTTTTGTCATTAGAAATCAACACGCCGCTTAGATTGTTTTGATTCATATATTTTACACCGTTTTCCATTCCGAGCAGCATTACGATTTTTGCGTATATGTCTGAAAGTTCGGAATTTTGGTCGATGATTGTTACCGAAATCAGTCCTGATTGATTATACGAATCATTGCCTTCTTCGTCTCTTGTTATGTTTACGGGCAGTCCATTAAAAGGGTTTAGGATATGCGCATATTTGACACCGTTAAACATAAAGTATCTGTTATAGTCGCCGCTTGTAACAACAGAAGTGTTTTCAAGTTTTAGAGCGCAAAAAGCGCTTTGCTGATGTTGTATAGGCATAGTGATTCCCGCATTCCATTTTTGAGTCGTTCCGTCATCTAGTGGTTTTTGTTTGTATACAAAAACATTGCCGCCTATGTTGAAAAATGCGCCTTTTATATTATACTTTTTGCAGATTTCAACTGCTAGGTCTGTGCCGTAACCTTTTGCCTGACCGCCAAAGTCCAGCTTGATTTCCTTGATGTCTTTGGTCATATAATAGCCATTTTCGTCTTTGCCAAAATGCACTTTTTCAAAGTCTGTATAAGGCAAGCATTGTTCAATCTGTTCTGTTGAAGGAACGCTTGTGCGTTGTGTTTCATCATGAATATTAGTAGAATCCAGTTCCCACAATTCCATCAAAGGATAAATGGCAGGGTTAAAATACTCGTTAACATTAAATTCTTCGCCGTCTATAGTTAACATTCCGTTTGCGTTAGATCGGAATTCTTTTGCAACCGTCAGCATGTGATAGAGGTATTCAGAGATATAGAACTTCTTAGCTGGATCAAAGTTGTCGTCAGCACCGTAATTGTTGAACTGATAGATAACGCTTTTTCTGTCAACAGTGTTGAGTTCTTCGTTCATTGATTTTAGCGTAGTTACTATTTCGTCTCTTGCGTTTTTCAAAGTATTTAGGTTATAGCCATAAAGGGTGCCGGTTATTACTATCATACCGGTTTGAGGCGTGCCAAATACCCATGTGCCTGTAGGTCCAAAATCTACTGATTTTAGGGTTTTAGAGCATGACGAAAAAAGCGCCATGCATGAGAGTATTATAATTAATGTTAATGCAAATGATATTTTTTTCATAAGTCCTTTTAGATTATACTATAAAATCATCAAACTGTAATGGATTTAGAATGAGATATTATTTTAATTTAACCTTATGCTTTATTGGCAAAATTATACAATGCAATAATATAATAAAAACCTGTGGATAGATATAAAAAATTATTGCAAAATTTATAAAATATTGTATAATATAATAGCTGTTTTTTGTAAACATTTGCGAGAGTGGCGGAACTGGCAGACGCGCACGTTTGAGGGGCGTGTGGTTACACCGTACGGGTTCAAGTCCCGTCTCTCGCACCACATTAGTTCAAATGGTCTGATTTTAAGTCAGACCATTTTTTTATTTATAAATATCAATTTTTAAGATAAAATCCAAAGCTAATGAAAAAGAATAAAAAATTTACATCATTGAGCTGGTTACATTCAATTGTTTTATGAATTTTATGGGCGAGGTGTTGAAGTTGCTTTTGAAGCTTCTGTAAAAAGTTCTTAGGCTTGGAAAGCCGGCGTTTTCAGAGGCTTCGATAACGCTTTGACCGCTTTTGATGTATTCCAGGCTTTTTTGGGCACGCAAGTTGTTAATAAAAGTTGTTAAGTTTGTTTTCATATAAGAATTGAACATATAAGAAAAATGATTGGGGCTGTATCCAAACCTGGTTGATAAAGATTTTAGAGTCAATGGTTCTGATAAGTTGTTGTAAATATAAAAAAGAACTTCTTTTATTGAGTCATTCGAGGATAAGTTTTTGTCTATAAGCTCAATCTTGCTTAACACTATTGCAAACAAAGACTTTCCGAGTGCATCGCTGCAATAGTTTTGCTTTTTTGAATTGTATTCAATAAGCATATCGTATATAGTTATAAGATTTTGAAAAGTCTTGGCATCGTTGATGATGTTGTTTTTAAATGTCTTGTTCCTAAGCATCAGATTAAAATCAGACAAAAGGTTTTTTGGTAGAATTATCACATAGCCGTCAGACTGTGCGTTTACGCTGTATGCATGCACATCATAAGAGTTGCATATCAGAATTTCGCCCTTAGTCAAAACCGAGCTTTTTCCATTAATCAAAATGTCTATTTTTCCTTCTTTTACGAACAATATTTCTATCGAACTATGAAAATGCGCATTACAGCCTTCTGTTTTGAAGGCTTCTATGGGCTTTATTTCATAATCTCTATCAGATTCGTATAATAACATTTTGACCTCAAAAGTGTTTATTTATGACAAATCTTATTATAAAACATATTAACTTTTCAATCAACATAATCGTAATTTCTGGCAAAAAAAAGAAATTAATTGACTAGAATAGTTTTTTTGCCGGGGTATAATGGACTAAAAAGATTAAAACCAAAAGAGGAAGAATAGATGAATATCGCGATTATCGGATATGGAGGAATGGGCAGATACCATTTTGAAAGAGTTCAAAAAAATGGATATCTCAACGTAATAGGAATTTATGATATAGACCAAGAAAGATGCAATATAGCATTACGAGATGGTCTTAAGGTATATAAAAGCTATCAGGAAATAGCCTTGGATAACAACATAGAAGGCGTTTTGATAGCTACCCCTAATGACGTGCATGCGTTTTATATAGAATATTTTGCAAAAAAGGGTTTGAAAGTTTTGTGCGAAAAACCGGTTGTAAGAAATGCGCAGGAGTTCGAAGAACTTTTAAATAAAACTGGTCAAAGCGTTTTTGCGATCAATCAAAACAGACGGTTTGACGCAGATTATATAACCGCAAGAAAAATAATCCAAAGCGAAAAAATTGGCAAAATAAACAGAATTCAATCTAGCGTTACAGGCGCAAACGGTGTGCCGGGCGGCTGGCGAAAACTAATAGAGCATGGCGGCGGAATGATGCTGGATTGGGGAGTGCATTTGATTGACCAGATTTGCTGCATTTATCCTAAATTTTCGGCCTTACGATGCACGTATTCTTATGTTTTGGGCTTTGATGTGGAAGACGGCTTTGTGGCTGATTTGTTTACCAATGACGGAGTTCAAATTACTATTGAAGTTCAGACCAATGATTTTATAGGCGCTGACAGGTGGAAAATTTTTGGACGGGATGGAAGCGCTGTAATCAAAAATTGGGATTTGGAAGGAAATATCATTTTACCGGTATATAACAGTCAAGCCGAAATAGTAAGCATTCAAGCAGGCAACGGACTTACCAAAACCATGGCTTACAGAAGTCATAATTCGGTTGAAGTTTTGCCTTTGCCTAAGGTAGAAGCTGACTGCGAAGCAATTTATAGAAATTTTGCAGAAGCTAAAAGCAATGATGATTTAATCGTTAGGCATGAAGAAGCGCTTCGTGTTTTAAAGATAATGGATAAATGCAAACAATCGGCGCAAAAAGGCGGGCAATTAATTGAAGTCGAATTATAAAAAAACAAGATTATAGGAGAAAAAAGATGATTAATGTTACGATCTGGAATGAATATCCTCATGGACAGGATAGCGAGGCTCACAAAAAAGCATATCCTTACGGTTTGCATAATTGCATAAAAGATTTTTTGCAATGTTCTGATATTAATGTAAAGTGCGCTTTGTATGACGAATCCGAATTTGGTTTGTCTGATGAGGTTTTGAATTCAACAGATGTTTTGATTTGGTGGGCGCACGTTCTTCATGACAAAATTCCTGACACATTGGTTCAAAAGATAAAAGAAAGGGTTCTAAAGGGCATGGGAATAATCTTCTTGCATTCGGCTCATTATTCTAAGGTTATGAGTTCGCTTTTGGGTTCAAGCGGCAGGCTTAATTGGCGTGAGGCCAATGAGAGAGAAAGGATTTGGAATGTCAATCCCACACATCCTATTGCTCGCGGTGTTCCTATGGAATTTTGTCTAGAAAAAGAAGAGATGTATGGAGAATATTTTGATATTCCCAGACCAGATGACATTATATTTTTGGGCTGGTTTGAAGGCGGCAATGTTTTTAGAAGCGGCGTAACTTTTACGAGAGGATATGGAAAGATTTTTTATTTTCAGCCTGGACATGAAACCTTTGCAACATATCAAAACGAAAACATTCAAACCATAATAAAAAATGCGGTAAGGTGGGCTGCACCTGCCATATATGCTGAGGACTTAAATTGCGTACATGAAGTTAAATCAAAAGAAATAATAATGGAGAAATAGTCATGCCTTTTGAAATTGGATTGCAGCTTTTTACACTTAGAGATGAACTTGAAAAAGACTTTGAAGGGACTTTAGAACAAGTTTCAAAAATAGGTCTTAAGTATGTTGAGATCGCTGGATATTACGGCAAAAGCGCTCAAGAGTTAAAAGATGTATTAAGCGCGAATAACTTAAAATGCGTTTCAGCTCATATTTCTTTTGATGAATTGGTCTCTAATACGCAAAAACATGCTGATATGCTCAGCGTGCTGGGTGCCGAGTATGTAGCAATACCTATTGTCTCTGAAGATTATCTTGCAGGCGGACATAAGTATGGTTTGTTTTTGGATATGCTGCAAAAGATGTCAGAGGTTTTCAATCAAAACGGCATAAAGCTGTTGTACCATAACCACGATTTTGAGTTTAACAAGTACGAAAATAGATATAAGCTGGATCTTTTGTTTGAAGCGCTGTCTGTTAATACACTTCAGTTTGAGCCTGATACTTGCTGGATAAGATATGCTGGAGTTGATCCTTTTAGGTATCTGCAGAAATTTGAAAAAAGATGTCCGGTAGTGCATTTAAAGGATTTTGCATCTGATAGTGCGAGGCAATCAATAAAAGGCATTGAAAATGGGCGATATATACAGAATAAACAAGCGGATAATTTTATGTTCAAGCCCTTGGGGCAAGGGCTAATGGATATAAAAGGCATAATCAATACCGCCGATATATTAGGCACTAAATATTTTATTATCGAGCAAGACCTTTCACCCGAAAGGCCTGCAATCCAATGTGTTAAACAGAGTTTTGAATATTTGAAAAATATATAGCGAGGAAATTTTAGATGAGAAAATTAAAGTTTGGAATTATAGGTTGCGGTGGAATAGCAGGAGCTAAACATTTGCCTGGTCTTAAACAACAGGATAATGTGGAAATAACAGCATACTGCGATATTATTCCAGAAAGAGCTACAGAACTTAACAAAAAGTTTTCAGACGGAAAAGCCAAAGAGTTTGCAGATTACAAAGAGCTGTTAAAAGAAGATTTGGATGCTGTTTGCATTTGCACACCCAATAACCTGCATTGTCAGATGACAGTAGATGCGCTTATGAGCGGCAAACATGTAATGTGTGAAAAGCCTATGGCTATAAGCTATGAAGAAAGCAAAAAAATGCTTGAAGCCAAAGAAAAAAGCGGCAAGCTGCTAACAATAGGCTATCAGAACAGATTTAGAAAAGACAGCCTGTATCTAAAAAAAGAATGCGAAAAGGGTGTTTTGGGTGAAATCTATTATGCAAAAGCAATAGCACTAAGAAGAAGAGCTGTTCCCACATGGGGAGTGTTTGTTGATGAAGAAAAGCAGGGCGGCGGTCCTTTGATTGATATAGGCACACATGCCCTTGACCTGACATTGTTCATGATGAATAACTATGAACCGCTTTACGCTGTGGGCACAACTTATCACAAGCTCAACAATGACGATAAAGATACAGCCAATATCTGGGGAGATTGGGACAGCAAGAAGTTTACAGCAGAGGACAGCGCGTTTGGTTTTGTGGTAATGAAAAACGGTGCGACTGTTACAGTTGAAGCAAGCTGGGCGCTTAATACTCTCAATGTAAGAGAAGCTGTTTGCGAATTGTGCGGAACAAAAGCTGGCGCTGATATGAATGGTGAAGAATTGAGAATTAACGGCGTAAACAATGGCAGCATGTATGTAACCATACCTGATTTTAAGACCGGCGGCGTAGCTTATAACGAAGGAAAAGCAATGAGTATAGAAGGACTGGAATGCAAGACTTTTGTTGATGCTATTTTAGGAAAAGGCAAATTATACGTACTTCCTGAACAAGCAGCTGTCGTTACTAGAATATTAGAAGGCATATATATTTCTGCTAAAACTAAGAAGCCTTATTATTTTGATTAAGGAGAAAAATAAGATGAAACTGTCAGTTTTTTCGCCTATATTTTCGCAAATGAGTCTTGAAGAAGCCTTAAAATTTCTAAAGCAAAATGATGTTGATGCGCTAGAACTTGGATGCGGCGGCTATCCCGGCACTAAGCATGCTGATGCTGTGGCTTTAATTAAAGACAAAAACAAAATAAAAGACCTAAAAGATCTGTTTGAAAAATACCAAATTGAGATCAGTGCGCTTTCTGTGCACGGCAACGGTGTTCATCCCATAAAAGAAGTGGCAAAAAAAGCTACCGAAGAATTTAACGCGGCATGCGAATTGGCAGAACAGCTTGGCGTTGACAGGGTAGTAACATTTTCAGGCTGTCCTGGGGACGGTAAGGGAGATGCGCCTAACTGGGTAACTTGCCCTTGGCCCAATGAATTTAGCGATATTTTGAAATATCAATGGGAAGAAGTGCTTATCCCTTATTGGCAAACGCAGTCCAAAATTGCGCAAAATCACAATGTCAAGGTTTGCTTTGAGATGCATCCTGGTTTTTGCGTATATAATGTGGAAACTATGCTGAAGATAAGAGAAGCAGTAGGCGATACTTTGGGCGCTAATTTGGATCCTTCCCATTTGTTTTGGCAGGGCGCAGATATAGTTTCTGTAATTAAGAAATTGAATAAGGCTATATATTTCTTCCACGCTAAAGACACTTATATCGATAAAATCAATACGTCAGTAAACGGCGTTTTGGATACCAAAACATATGCCGACGAAGCTAACCGTTCATGGATATTTAGAACGGTAGGTTATGGACATGATCTAGGCGTTTGGAAAGAAATTATCAGTGCGCTAAAGATTGTCGGATATGACCATGCAATATCTATTGAGCATGAAGACAGCCTGATGGCTCCTATGGAAGGGCTCAAAAAAGCCATAAATTTTCTTAAAGACGTTATGATAAAGGAAAAGAATCAAACGGATATGTGGTGGGTTTGAGTGTAAACTTTTGAGTACAAAAGAAAAAATCTTACTACAACAAAAGATAATTAATAAAAACAAAAGAAAAATAAAAGACCAAAGAAAAAAGGCTTATGGAAGCTATAGCTCATAAGCAAGTGATTTTTAAAACGGCATAGCAAAAAGGCTATGCCGTTTTGTTTTTTCTTTAAGGATATTTTGATTGAAGTATAAAATCGCTTTGATATAATTTTTATAAGCTAAAGATATCTTTTTATAGTTTTTTTATTTTATTATAATTATAGTATAAAATTAATATTTTCAAATACAACAAAAGAGGAAGGTGGATTATGGAAAGATACGCATGGAGAGCAAAAGTAAAAGACGGATATATGGATGAATATATCAAGCGTCATGATGAAATCTGGCCCGAAATGATTGCTGAACTCAAAAAAGCCGGTATTAAGAACTACACTAT
>DATCJR010000152.1 GCA_036562685.1 Clostridia bacterium
TCTTCGCCTATAAGTCCGCTTTCATGTGCGCCGATAGGATTGAAGTATCTCAAGATCGCAGCGTTAAATGTAGGGTCTGCAACATGCTGGTCTCTTATTATCTGTTCTATAAACAATTTGGTGCTGCCGTAAGGGTTAGTGGTTGACAAAGGAGCATCTTCCTTAATAGGCACTGTCTTGGGCACTCCATAAACCGTTGCGGACGAAGAGAACACAAGGTTTTTTACACCGTGTTTGTGCATTATGTCTAAAAGATTTAAGGTGCCTGTAATGTTATTGTGGTAGTATTTCAAAGGAACACTTACCGATTCGCCAACAGCCTTTAGACCAGCAAAATGAACGACATCGGTAATTTTTTCTTTTTTGAAGATTTTTTCAAGTCCCTTATAATCAAGCAAGTCCTCTTTGTAAAACTTGATGTCAACTCCTGTTATTGCTTTCAGACGTTTGAGGGCTTCGGGCTTTGAATTGGAAAAGTTATCCATTATAACAATATCATAACCCGCATTTATTAATTCTATTGCAGTATGGCTGCCTATATAGCCAGTACCGCCTGTAACCAAAACTGACATTTTTTCTCCTTAAAAATTATTTTATTTTTATAATATGTTATCATAAAATACAAATCAAATAAAACGATTGATGATAAAAATAAGACAAATTTTTTTTAATACTTTTGACCGCCTACAATATGAATATATCTTATATTTTCATAAGTATAACTGCTTATCGGGCGGTTATAAGCATCATTAGTATGAGTAGCAATAGTTATTTCTGGGTAAGTGGAAACAACAAACAGAGAATGCGTAAACAAATTATTAGCAAAGCTTAATTGAATAATATCGCCAACTTCAATTTCATTCCTTGCCACAATACTTCCCATAGGTCCTGCTCCGTTATTAGATATCAAAAACTTGCCCAAAAATTCGGCCGAAGTCCATGCAGGCGCACGATTATAAGAATTTATGTAATACCAGCCTGTATTCGGGGTATAATTCATTACATTAATACCTTCAAAAATACACTGCGATATAAAGTTAGTGCAATCTCCGCCGATATTAGAAAAATCATAGTATTTTGGGTTACGAGAAAAAGCCCATTTAGCAGCGTAAGCTAGAGCAGCTTGACGATTATAAAAAACTTTTTTCATACATTTATAATCCATTCTTAATCTTCTTTTAAGAATTAATACTTGTCAAAAAATGGGTGATCAAATATAATATTTATACAAGCATTAATACAATATTAATATATGAATAAAAGACTTAATGGAGATAAAAAATGCCAATCGAAGCTTTAAAATGTCCTAATTGTGGCGCTCCGTTAGAACACGGTCAGAACTTTTGCGATCATTGTGGAATTGCATTAAAAGTAACTGATGATGAGCCCAAAGAAAAACCGCGCGGAATAAATATATCTATTGACGGCAAAGAAAAAACTTATAATTACGGATTTTCATTTAACTCTACGCCCAATTACAATACAGGCAATAATTATAATCCAAACAATAGAGATGACGGAAGAAACCGTAATTATACTTATGGCGATTTTAGACCAAACGATCCTAGTGATTTTTCAAGACATTCTTTGTCAAAAGATATTGCGCTTATATTGGCTTTGATATCTTTGTTCTTTTTATGCGGCATAGGCATTCACAAAATATATCTTAAGAAAATAGCTGGATTTGTTTTGTCTTTATTGTTCGTCTGGACAATCATACCTTTGATAGTGTGCTTCTTTAACGTGATTTCACTAGCTACTATGAGCAAAGAAAGCTTTTATAGAAAATATTGTTAATTTGAAGAAACATTAATAAGAGGGTGACACACCCTCTTTTTTTATTATCAAATTGCCCAAATAATAATCATTTGATATAATATAATTTATGATTTACACAACATACGGAGAAGTCCAAACTTTTGATCTTGGTGTCAAAATCGCCAAAACCTTAAAAGGCGGAGAAGTGATAACCCTTGACGGTCAGCTTGGCGCTGGCAAAACAGTGTTTACAAAAGGTCTTGCGCATGGGCTTGGCGTTGAAACACCCATTTTGAGCCCTACGTTTGTTATTCTTAGGCAATATAAAGGTTCAGAACTAGAACTGTATCATTTCGATATGTACAGGCTGGAAAGTTCAGACGAAGCGCTTGAACTAGGTTTTGACGAATATATCGGCAGAAAAACAGCGGTTACGGTTATAGAATGGGCGGATAAGGTAAAAGATATTTTAAATAATGTCACTCACCGAATTAAGATAAACTTTGTTGACGACCTAACCAGAACAGTGGAGATTTTATGAATTATATCAGCATAGATACAGCAAGAAAAAATTTGGAAATTGTGGGCGAATATGAGGGGACAGAACTATATCATCTTGACGAATCGCCTTTGCAGCATTCGGTAACTTTGATGCCCGCAATCCAAAGATTAATGGAAGCTAACAGCTGGGATAAAATTGATTATATCGCAATCAATCAAGGACCGGGATCATTTACGGGAATAAGAATAGGCGTTACCACTGTCAAGGTCTTTTCATATTTAAAGAATATTAAAATAATACCTTTCAACACTTTGAAAATGTACGCATATAATATATATAGTGCTTACGGCGATACCATCGTCTGTGCTATGTATAGCGGCAATGCCAATGTCTATATCGGCGTTTATGAAAATCAAAACTCATTAAAAGAGATTTTGGAACCCAAAGTTCTAAATATTGATGAGTTTTCAAAGTTTTTGAATGATATAGACGAAGAAGTGCTTGTCGCGTGTGATTTTGATTTGCCTGTAAAAAAGGACAATTTCAAAATCAACAAGATTGAAAAAAGCTGCAAAAACGGAATAAAAAAGATTATGGATTCTTTAGATGAGCGGACAACAGTAGGATATAATGAACTTGAGCCTTTGTATATCCAAGTTCCGCAGGCACAAAAGAACGTATGATAAGACCTGCAGTTATAAAAGACATACCAGCGATTTTTAAGCTGGAAAAAGAATGTTTTACAGACGCGTGGAGCGAGCAGAATTTTTACGAAGTTATTAACAGCGATATTTCGCGTTTATTCGTCTATGAGTCAGACAATAGAATTGTAGGCTATACAGTAGTTACTTTGATTTTTGATGAAGCGCACTTAGACAATATCGCGGTGGATTTTGCCTCAAGAGGCAAAGGCATAGGAAAGCAGCTTGTTCAATATGTGATTGACTTTGCCAATAAAAACAACATACATAAGATTACACTTGAAGTCAGGATAAGCAATACAACCGCCATCAATCTCTACAAATCATTTGGATTTGTAGTTGAGGGTGTAAGAAAAAATTATTATATGGATAATGAAGATGCATATATAATGTGGCGGTATGACAATGACGCAAAACCCTGATATTTTTTATATCCAATCAGATTCAAAAGAAGAAGATGTTTTATTGCTGCACGGCTGGGGAGGAAGTTCAGAATCCTTTCGAGCCGTTTTTGAATTTCTGCAAAAAAAATACCGCGTAACCGCAATCGACTTTCCGGGCTTTGGAAAAAGTCCGTCGCCGCCTTATCCATATACGGTAACGGATTATGCCCAAAAGCTCAAGGACTTTTTGGATTCAAAAAACATTTCTAAAACTCATATTATCGCGCATTCTTTTGGCGGGCGTGTTGCCATAGAATTATGTTATCGTTATCCTGAGCTTGTAGATAAGCTGATTTTGACTGCCAGTGCGGGCATAAAACCAAAGCGCAAATTAAGATATTATATCAATCTCCTGAAATTCAAAACAGCCAAATTGCTAAAAAAAGACCTATCCAAATTTGGTTCAAAAGACTATAAAAATGCCGATGGCGTTATGAGGGCCGTATTTGTAAAAGCTGTCAATTATGATCAGACCAAATTATTGAAGCATATAAAGGCAAACACTTTGCTTATTTGGGGACAAAACGACACAGAAACCCCCATCTATATGGCTAAAAAGATAAACAGACTTATCAAAAACAGCAAATTGATAGTTTTTAGAGATACAGGACATTTTGCTTATATGGAAAAAAGCCTGTTGTTTTTAAGGCATATCCAGAGATTTTTGGGAGGATGTGTTAATGACTGACTTTTTTATTGTTTTGATCATATCTTTTATTGTTGCGCTTTTGGGAACTTTTTGTTCATATCAGCTTATACAGCATTATCAATTATGCGCTTATCATATCGGAGAATATTTTAAAAACATAAAAAAGTTTTTGATATTAAGGCTGCTGGTTATAAGCGGCATAGTGTTTGCTTCGACATTAGTCGTAAGCAATATTCTAGACCTTCTAGGCGGACATTACGGACTTTTGGGCTTGGGAATATTTGTTGTTTTGATTGCGATTTTTACCGTAATGCAGTACAAAAAAAAGTACAAAACTCCGCTGAAATTTACGCCTAGAATTATCAGGTTTATGATAATGTTTTTGCTGGTTACCTTGAGTATTTGGATAGGCGTTGTATATGCTTTTTATAATTATGTGCCCATAATTGGATATTCGATAATAGGTCTAATGCCAATATTTAATTATCTTTTGTGCGGAATTATAGCGGTATTGGTTTATCCATTAGAAAGTTTACTTCAGTCAAAGTTCATATATCTTGCCAAAAAAAAGCTGGTTGAAATGCCCGAGTTAAAGATAATAGGTATTACAGGCAGTTATGGAAAAACCAGTGTTAAGTTCATTTTGCAAAAATTACTAGAAGGCACTTACAAGGTCTGTGCAAGCCCAAACAGCTTCAATACGCCTATGGGACTATGTAGAAGCATCAATCAAAATCTCAAATCTTCTGACCAGATTTTTATAGCCGAGATGGGTGCAAGAAAAAAAGGAGATATAACGCGCCTATGTAATATTGCCCGTCCTGATATAAGCATAATAACCGCTGTTGGGAAACAGCACCTTGCCACATTTAAAAATATTGAAAACGTTGCTCAAGCTAAGTATGAGATTGTTCAAGAATCTAACACTGAAGGATTAGCGGTGTTTAATGGTGACAGCGAATATGCCGTTAAGTTGTTTGAAACCACTACTAAAGAAAAGATTTTGACAGGAGCGCAATCTCAAGCTCATGAAATGTTTGCGTATTATTCGAATGCACAAACCTTTAATCGCGGAAGCAGATTTGTGCTTAATATTGACGGCAAAGCGGTTGATTGCGTTACCACGCTTTTGGGAATACATAATATCAGCAATATAACTTTGGCGGCAGCGGTTGCATATAAACTGGGTGTCAGCATTGAACTGATAAGCGAAAGAATAACCGAGTTAAAAGCTGTTCCGCACAGGCTGCAACTGATTGAAGCAGGCGGCGGAATGACTATTATTGATGATTCTTTTAACGCAAACATCGAAGGTGCAAAAATAGCTTTGGAGGTCTTGGCTTCGTTTTTGCAAAAGAAAGTGGTTATTACAGCAGGTCTGGTTGACATGGGAAAACACCAAAAAAGCGTTAACTTTGAACTTGGAAAGCTTATAGCCAATGCGGCTGATTGGTGCATAATCACAGGACCTAATTCATTATATATATATGACGGATTGGTGGATCAAAACTTCAACATTAAAAATGTCAGAATTTGTGACAATCTCAATCAGGCAATGAAAGTTTTGGGCACGATTTCGGGCAGCAAGGTTGTGCTGTTTCAAAATGATTTGCCTGATAATTATTAAAAAAAAGGGGACGCGATGAAAAAAAATCTATTAATTATTTTTGGCGGAAAATCTTGCGAGCACGATATATCCATTATTACAGCGCATCAGGCGATGGATTTTGCCGATGAAAACAAATACAATGTTTATCCCATTTACATAGACATCAACGGCTTGTTTTTGTACGGTCCGAAACTAAAAAGCTTTGAGTTCTGCAAGGATATAGACTATCATCAGCTTGAAACAATTTATTTCAAGCCTTCAGACAAAAATGTGTATTACAAAAAGAACAAGGTCTTATGCAAAGCAGATGCTGCCTTGTTGTGTGTGCATGGGTTAAATTGCGAGGACGGTACGTTGCAAGGCATGCTAGAAATGTCTGGTATTCCTTATACATCTTCGGGAGTTTTGGGCAGTTCTTTAGGAATGGACAAAATAGCAATGAAGATGTTTTTCAAAGGCTTGGGACTTAAAATCTTGCCTTATGTATGGACATACAAAGAAGAGTATTACAGTATTTTTGGGAACAAAGCTTTTTGGGATAAAATAAACGAAATAGGGTATCCTCTTATTGTCAAGCCTTCTAATCTAGGGAGCAGTATAGGAATAACGCGCGCTAGCGATGAAGAAAGCCTAAAGTCGGCTATGGATATTGCGTTCAAGTTTGACAACAGAGTGGTGGTAGAACAGGCATTAACTGATTTTATTGAGGTTAACTGTTCGGTTTTGGGTAGCAGCCTAGAACAAAAAGCTTCGGTGTGCGAACGACCGTTGAGCTGGCAGGCTTTTTTGAGCTTTGAAGACAAATATCTTACAAAAGGCGCAAAAATGGGCGGCATGGATAACCTAAAAAGAAAGCTGCCGGCAGATATACCGGAAGAGCAATCCCAAAATATTCAGCGACAGTCTTTGGAAGTTTTTAGGGCGTTAAACTGCAAGGGCGTAGTCAGAATTGACTATATTATTGACAAAACAGATCAAACTATATATATAAACGAGATCAATACAATACCTGGTTCGCTTAGTTATTATTTGTGGGATTATAGCGGAATAGACTTTTTTGATCTTATAGACAGATTGGTAGAACATGCGCTTTATGAAGCAGATCAAAAACGCTATCTAAAATATGCGTATGTATCCAATGTATTACATGGTGCGGGTGGTACAAAGGTCTAGAATTTTCAAAATCTTTTTCATAAAATAACCTCCTTTTTTAGGGACTGTTAGTATAAAGCTAAAAGTCCCTTTTTTATTTTTAATATTACTTTGGTAATTTGTTTTTTGATTTTATATACAGTATGTTATAATCAACATAAAAAGGAGAGAATTATGAAAATCAAAATGACCGTGCCTGTTGTTGAAATGCAAGGCGATGAAATGACCCGAATTTTGTGGGATTGGATAAAAGAGATTTTAATAGAGCCTTATGTTGAACTAAAAACTGAATTTTATGATTTGGGGCTAGAAAACAGAGACAAAACAGATGACCAAGTAACAATTGACGCGGCAAATGCGATAAAAAGACTGGGCGTGGGCGTAAAATGTGCAACCATAACTCCCAATCATCAGCGCATGACCGAATATTCTCTCAAAAAGATGTGGCTCAGCCCTAACGGCACTATAAGAGCTATTTTGGACGGCACTGTATTTAGAAGCCCTATTTTGGTTGACGGCATCAAGCCGTATATTCCTTCTTGGGTAAAGCCTATCACTATAGCCCGTCATGCTTATGGCGATATGTATAAAAATGTCGAATCCTTAATGGAAAAAGGTTCAAAAGCAGAACTTTTGATAACAAAAGCAGACGGAACTCAAATCAAACTGCCTATTTTTGATTTTGCTTCAGGCGGCGGAGTAGTCAGCGGTATGCACAATACGGACAAGTCTATATACAGCTTTGCTAAGTCGTGCTTTAATTATGCGGTTGATACTGTGCAGGACTTGTGGTTTGGTGCAAAGGACACTATTTCCAAGACCTATGACAATAGATTTAAAGAAATATTTAACGAACTATACGAAAATGAATATAAAACCAAATTTGACGAACTGGGCATAAAATACGAATACAGTCTGATAGACGACTCAATAAGCAGACTGGTAAGAAGCAGCGGCGGACTTATCTGGGCGTTAAAAAATTATGATGGTGATGTTATGAGCGATATGGTCGCTACCGCATACGGAAGTTTAGCTATGATGACTTCTGTGCTGGTAAGTCCGGACGGCAATTATGAATACGAAGCGGCACACGGCACTGTTACAAGACATTATTACAAATATCGTAACGGTGAAGAAACCTCAACCAATTCAGTGGCTACAATATTTGCTTGGACGGGTGCATTATATCGCAGGGGCAAGATGGATAACAATACAGAGCTTTGCGATTTTGCTCAAAGTTTAGAAAAGGCAGTAATCACTACAATAGAACAGGGTGTTATGACAGGGGATCTGATTGGTCTGTTCCACAAAGATAATATAACCCCCAAAAAAGTAAATTCAAAAGAATTCCTCATTGAAATAGCAAAAAGATTGGAAAGTATATAAATCAAAAAAACGGCATAAAAAATGCCGTTTTTTTTGAAAATATGGTCATTTATTATTTGAAATTATTTAAAAATATGTTATTATTTGTGTGTTAATTTTTCAAGAAAAGGAAAAATTAATTTATGATTAACCTAAGAAACCTAGATATTGTCTGAAGTCAGTTTTTTAGGTAAACATACGAAAATCAAAATAAATTTCATTTCATAGTATATATG
>DATCJR010000153.1 GCA_036562685.1 Clostridia bacterium
AAGTGCCGAAACATTCGGCACTTTTTTATTATCTATTTGGTCATTTTAGCGATAATTATTATTTAAATCATAATCAAAATATTTTTATTAAAATATTAACAAAGTTCTTAAACTTTTTAAATTTATTTATTTAATAATTATCAAAATACGATAATAAAATGTGTATCTTTAATTGTTGGTAAATTAAAATTTGTCAAATTATGTTAATTTGTTAGACTTAATTTTGTGATTTTGATATACTTTGTAATAAGCAATCTATTTGCAATATTATTAAAAATAATTGCAAAATTGCAAATCCAAGATTTAATAATTTTTTATTTGTAAAGAAAGAAATATATTCAATTTTCACAAGGGGACAAAATATGAAGTTTGTTTTAGATGAAAAAAAGGTTGCGTTGCTAAAAGAGTGTATTGCAAGACACAAACAAAAGCCGGGACCGCTGATGCCGTCATTGCATGATGCGCAGAAGATTTTTGGCTGCATTCCTATTGAGGTGCAAAAAATCATATCTGAGGAGTTAAACGAATCAGTAGCTAAGATTAACGGCGTAGTTACATTTTATTCTAACTTCTCAACAGAACCCAAAGGCAAGCATGTTATAAGCGTTTGTTTGGGTACGGCATGCTATGTTAAGGGTGCTAATGAAATTTTGCAGGCTATAGAAGAAGTGCTCAAAATAAAACCTGGCGAAACATCAGAAGACGGTATGTTTACATTAGAAACCACTCGTTGCATAGGAGCTTGTGGTCTAGCCCCGGTATTTAAGATAGACGAAAAAGTTTACGGTGCGGCTAATAAAGATATAGCTAAAAAGGCTATAGAAGAAGCCTTGAAGGCATAGTTGTTTTTATTTTGGGATATTGGGAGAGTAAAATGATAAGTTTAGATTATTTGAATCAGACAAAGGCAGAAACAGCAGCTAAGATTATGCCGCAAAATCATGAAAATGGTTTTCGTGTTGTTGTAGGTATGGCTACTTGCGGACTTACTGCAGGTGCCAAAGCGATATATGATACTTTATTGCAAGAAATTACTCAAAAGAAATTAGATAATGTTGACCTTACACCTGTAGGTTGCGTAGGCGAATGTGCATTGGAACCGTTGGTTGAAGTTATTGACCATAATGGTCAAAAGACAACTTACTGCAAGGTCACTGTTGAAGGTGCAAAACAGATTGTTGAAAGCCATCTTTGCATGGGTGTTCCTGTAAAAGATTTGACAATCGACAATTTCAAGAAAATAGATGGAGCGCCTTTGCAGGTAAGAATTGCTTTGCGTAATTGCGGTGTAATTAATCCCGAAGATATAAATGAATATATTTGTTATGACGGATACAAGGCGTTGGGAAAAGTTTTGACCGAAATGACGCCTGAAGAAGTAGTTAATGTCATAAAAGAATCAGGACTTCGCGGAAGAGGCGGCGGAGGATTCCCCACCGGTCTAAAGTGGAGTTTGTGCGCTAAGAACAAGAGCGATCAAAAATATATTATTTGTAATGCCGATGAAGGCGATCCTGGCGCATTTATGGACAGAGCTGTCTTGGAAGGCGATCCTCACAGCGTCATAGAAGCTATGGCTATCGGCGGATATGCAATAGGCGCATCTCAAGGATATATTTATGTAAGAGCAGAATATCCTTTGGCGGTAGAAAGATTGAATCATGCAATTGATCAAGCATACAAAGCTGGCTTATTAGGCAAAAACATTTTTGGTTCAGGCTTTAATTTTGACCTTGAATTAAGACTTGGAGCAGGAGCGTTTGTCTGCGGAGAAGAAACTGCATTGATGGCTTCAATAGAAGGCGAACGTGGTATGCCTAGAAACAAACCGCCTTTCCCTGCAGATAAAGGTCTTTGGGGAAAGCCTTCAGTTATTAATAACGTAGAAACATTTGCCAACATTCCCGTTATTATCTTAAAAGGCGACAAATGGTTTGCTTCTATGGGTACTCAAAAGTCCAAAGGTACCAAGGTATTTGCTTTGGGCGGCAAAATCAATAATACAGGCTTATTAGAAGTTCCTATGGGAACTACTTTAAGAGAAGTTATATACGGTATAGGCGGCGGAATACCTAATGATAAGAAGTTCAAAGCGGTTCAAACAGGAGGCCCTTCTGGAGGATGTTTGACCGAAGAACATCTGGATACTCCTATTGACTATGACAATCTTCTCAATCTTAACTCTATGATGGGTAGCGGCGGAATGATTGTTATGGATGAAGATAACTGCATGGTGGATGTAGCTGAGTTTTATCTTAAGTTTACCGTTGAAGAATCATGCGGAAAATGTACTCCCTGCCGTGAAGGTACCAGAAGAATGCTTGAGATTTTGGATAAGATAAAGAGCGGCAATGGCACAATGGAAGATTTGACAGAGCTTGAAGAACTGGCTTTGTTTATAAAAGATTCAGCATTGTGCGCATTGGGACAGTCTGCGCCCAACCCTGTGCTTTCTACTTTGGCTAATTTCCGTGATGAATATATTGCACACGTTGTTGACAAAAAATGCCCTACAAAAGCATGCAAGGCTCTTATCAAATACTTTGTAACTGACAAATGTATTGGCTGCGGCAAATGTAAACGTAATTGTCCTGTTGCTGCAATTAGCGGCGATGTCAAGAAGGTACACAAAATTGATTCGTCTCGTTGCACAAAGTGTAACTTGTGTAAGCAGTCGTGTCCTGTTAACGCTATAATCTTAGTTTAGGAGAGAAGATGATGAATAATATTACATTGACTATAGATGGAAAAACTGTTACAGTACCTGAGAATTATTCTATTTTGGAAGCGGCTAAAACTGTCGGAATTAACATACCTAGACTTTGTTATTTGAAAGAAATTAACGAAACAGCAGCATGCCGTGTTTGTGTTGTAGAAATAGAAGGAATACGTTCTTTGAAGAATTCTTGCACAGTTAAAGTGCAAAACAACATGGTAGTACGCACCAATACCGAAAGAGTAAAAAAAGCAGTTAAGAAAAATCTTGTTTTGCTTGCTGCGAACCATAGATTTGATTGCTGGAAATGTCCAAGAGAAAGAAATTGTGAATTTTTATCACTTTTGAGGAAATATAATATTGATAATTATATGGGCGAACAGCCTTATCATAAGAAAAAGAACTATATTGTTAACATATCAGACGCTATAGTTCTTGACAACTCAAAGTGCGTTTTGTGCGGCAGATGCGTTTCAGCTTGTCAAAAGCTTGCAGGAACAGCTGTATTGGATTATAATGAACGCGGCTTTAATACTTATGTAAGCACGGCGCAAAATCACAATATAGATGACAGCGGCTGTATTTATTGCGGAAAATGTATTCAATCTTGCCCGACTGGAGCATTGAGAGAAAAAGAACAAATAGACGATGTTCTCAATCTTCTTGACAGCAAAGAATATTATACCGTAGTTCAGATAGCCCCTGCAGTCAGAGCTGCATTAGGAGAAGAATTTGGTTATCCCGTCGGTACTAATGTGGAAGGCAAACTTTACAATGCTTTGCAAAAACTAGGATTTGATGATGTTACTGATACCAACTTTAGTGCAGATGTAACTATATTGGAAGAAGGAACAGAATTTATAGAAAGATTTAAAGAGTTCCAAAGCGGAAATACGAAAGCATTGCCTTTGTTTACTTCTTGCTCACCAGGCTGGATAAGATATATAGAACAATATTATCCAGAATTTTTGTCCAATCTATCTTCATGCAAATCTCCTCAACAGATGCATGGAGCATTGACAAAACATTATTATGCGGCTAAGCTAAATATTGACAAGCAAAAGATAAGAGTTGTTTCTGTAATGCCTTGTATTGCTAAAAAATACGAAGCAAAGCGCCCTGAAATGGAAGCTGACGGCGTAAGAGATGTTGATTATGTTCTTACAACGCGTGAATTGGCTAGAATGATTAGAAGACGCGATATAGATTTCAGAGCATTGGAAGACATTGTTCCTTCAAGTCCCTTGGCAAAATATACAGGTGCGGGCGTAATCTTTGGAGCAACAGGCGGCGTTATGGAAGCAGCCTTGAGAACAGTTAGAGATATACTTGAAAATAAAGATTACAGTGACGTAGATTTTGCTGCGTTAAGAGGTGCTGGCGAAGGCATAAAAGAAGCTGAGCTTGAAATTGCAGGAAACAAGCTGACTGTGGCGGTAGTTCATGGTGCGGTTAATTTCCCTGAAATGTTTGAAAGAGTAAAACGTAATCCTAATAAGTACGCGTTTGTAGAATTTATGGCTTGTACAGGCGGTTGCATAAATGGCGGCGGTCAACCTATTCTCTGTGCTGAACTTCAAGAAAATATAGATGTTAGGGCTGAACGCGCCAAGGCTTTGTATAATATTGATGCCAACAAAGAATTGAGAAAATCACATCAAAACCCTGCTGTGATTGAATTGTATAAAGAGTATTTAGAAAAGCCTGGCAGTCACAAAGCACACCATATTTTGCATACGCATTACACCAAAAAGGATACGTATTCAAAATTATAAATTTTGGAGATGATTAAATGAAAAAAGTTTTATTTGCATTTATACTATCAATGATTATAGCTATGAGCGGTTTTGCTGTGATAGGATGCGATAAAACTAAAAGCGAAGTTAAGATTATGGTTCCTAACGGAATAACCTTAATCGCTGTGGGCAATCTTTATGATGAAAAAGATGTAAAAGTTGAAAATGTTAATGGACCTGATCTTTTATCCTCAGCTTTTACATCAAAATCACATGATATAGTGGTTGCACCTTTAAATCTTGGAGCAAAACTGTATAATAACAATCAGTCTGTTTATAAACTTGCTTCAATGATTACATTTGGAAACGTTTATATTGTTTCCAAAGAAGGAACACCGCTTGATAATTCTTTGGCAGATTTGGAAGGCAAAAAGATAATTGCTTTTGGGAAAGGTTCAACTCCTGATATAATCTTTAGAGCGGCATTGGCTAATAAAAACATTGAAATAAATGAAGAAAATATAACCTATCAATCAGGAGTAAGCGAGGTAGTTCCTCTGTTTAAGGCTAATAATTCTCAATATGATTATGCGGTCGTAGCAGAGCCTGTGGTATCGCAATTACAGATTAAGTTTGGACTAAAACTCAACATTGTTGATTTGCAGGTTGTATTGCAAAGCAAAATGGAATCAATACCTCAAGCAGGAATATTTGTTAACCCCGAATCTAAGAATCTTGACAAGATCAATGAAGTTTTATCTAAATTAAAAGCCGACATTAAAGAGCTTAATGATAACCCTGATGCTTATGCTCAAGATATTATTGACAAAAATGAATTTTTTGCTAATCTTACAAAAGAGGTAATTGCATCAGCTATAAAGAGCGGCAATGTGATCAATTATCTTGATGCAAAAGCTAATAAAAGCGTTGCAGAGCAGTATTTCGAGCTTTTGATGGAACAAAATCCTAACTTGTTGAACAAACTGCCTGAGGATACATTTTACTATTAATGAACAAAAGAAACAAAAATTACGGCTTTATATATGTAATACTTGGCGTATTATTTTTGATAATGCTTTGGATAACAGGAGAAAGGGTTGTTAACAATGACCTAGTAATACCAGATATTCAAAGCGTTGGCTTGGCATTGTTTGCTTTGTTAAAAAAGGGCAGTACATATTTAATAATCCTTAAAACTATTGGAAGGCTAGTTTTAACGATAGTCATTTGTGCGGTTATGACCGTATTATTGGCTTTTTGTTCGTACAAATCATCAGGGTTTGAAAATTTTTTCAAACCCTTCTTTGTAATTTTACGAACTATTCCAGTGGCCTCAATAATAATTATTTTATTATTTATGATAGGCAACGAATACAGTCCGTATTTTATAACTGCATTTGTAGTATTGCCTGTTATGTATGAGGGCGTATTAAATGGCTTTTTTGCAATAGACAGCACGCTGAAAGATGAGATAAGGCAATTAAGCAACGTTAATTTTAAAATCATTATGACTGTGTTTGTGCCTGTAACCTTGCCTTATATTATTGCATCATTTATCCAGTCATTTGGGTTAGGACTAAAGGTTATGGTAATGTCTGAGTTTATTGCACAGCCGACAGGCACAATAGGCTACACAATGCTGCAAGAAAAACTTTATTTAGATACTGCTGATATTTTTGCCTGGACATTGATTTTGGTGCTGTTTGTATTTTTGGTTGAATTAGCTGTTAAAAAAATTAAAAGCAAAATTAAATACTAATCTAGTTGCTTTTTCCATAGCAAAATAATCTCGTATTTTTATACGAGATTATTTTGTGTTATATGATAGTTTATTATATTAAGATTGCTTTGCTAAAGGTGTTTTATGATTTTTTTACTTGTGATTATTTATCTTGCTTTTATTAGTTTAGGTTTGCCTGATTCTTTATTGGGTACAGCATGGCCTACAATCTATACCAAATTTGGCGTTCCGCTATCTTATGCCGGTATTTTGTCTTTTACGGTATCGTGTGGAACAATAATATCCAGCTTTTTTAGCGCTAAGATCATACGCCGTTTCAAAACAGGCTTAACTACAGCGGTAAGCGTAGCTTTGACCGCTTTTGCTTTGATAGGGATTTCTTTTTCGATTAATTTTTGGATGATTCTGCTTTTTTGCGTTCCTTTGGGATTAGGTGCGGGCAGCGTTGATGCCGCTTTGAATAACTATGTTGCGTTGCATTACAAGGCAAGACATATGAATTGGCTGCATTGCTTTTGGGGAATAGGCGTTACTGCAAGCCCTTTGATTATGAGTTTTTGGCTTAATAAGGGTAGCTGGCAATCAGGCTATCTCACGGTTGGACTTATTCAGACGGGCTTGGTGATTATATTGTTTTTAACTCTTCCTATGTGGAATAGGGTAGGTAAAATCAAACAATCAAATCAAGATAAAATACAAGAAAACAAAGTTATTTCATTAAAAGAAATAATTAAAATCAAAGGAGCAAAGCCAGTTTTGTTGGCATTCTTGTGTTATTGCGCAGTTGAATGCACCGCAGGATTATGGGGAAACAGCTTTTTGGTAATAGCTAAGGGCATAGAAGTAAAAACAGCGGCTTCTTGGATTTCGTTGTATTATTTTGGAATAACATTAGGAAGATTTATTTCTGGTCTTTTGACTGTCAAAATGAGTGATAAAAGCCTTATTCGTCTTGGTCAAGTTCTTATTTTAATAGGCATAGTTTTGCTGTTTATTCCTTCGATAGATTTTATTATGTGTGTAGCATTTTTTGTTATAGGATTAGGATGTGCACCTATTTATCCGTCTATTATACACAGCACACCTAATAATTTTGGAGCAGATATATCTCAATCTATAATGGGTATTCAAATGGCATGCGCATATATAGGTTCAACTTTTATGCCACCGTTATTTGGACTAATCGCTCAATATATTAATATATCTTTGCTGCCTGCATTTTTATTGCTGTTTTGTATATTGATGATTATTATGTGCGAGCTTCTTAATAAAACCAAAAGAAATTCTACTAATTAATAAAAAATCCAAGTTTTTTTTGAACTTGGATTTTTAATTAATATTAGACTCTGGCATTTCCATTGCCGTTATTGTCTTGCTTATACATATACTTTATTACACCGACAGATGCTTTTTGAGGCAGGACTCTGCTTATAGCA
>DATCJR010000154.1 GCA_036562685.1 Clostridia bacterium
ATCCACAATTTGACCTATCGCGCCATAATCATGCGCTTCGTACCATTGTCCTGTTTGTTCCGCGCTGGTCTTAGGGGCGAGCGCTGCTGAAACCAACAGACCTTCTGCATGAAGCCTGTTGACTGCTCGGCGCAAAAACTCAGTATAAAGAACTCTCAAATCTGGCGGCAAAAATTCAAAATCAAAATGTATATCTCTAAAGCCCATGCGTCTTGCCTCAGCGATGATATTATCAAACAACAGTTCTTGCACCGCAGTGCTTTCGATTATAGAACGCCCTAGTTCTCCGTTAAATTGCCCTTCTTCTATATTGGTAACCACCATCATAAGCGTGTTGCCATTTTGCCTTGCTATCTCGGGTATACCTTGAATAGGCGGAGAATTAAGAGTTCCATCACGATTAACTCTATAACTAAATGTTGCAAGATAAGTAAGCCTTGGAGCTGCTTCTCTAGCATCTACTAACAGGCTTTGACTTGGCGCATTGCCCATGGGTTCGATATAGGCGTTGACCTCGGCAGTTACTTTAGGAAAAGGAGGGATATATAATCTTAGACCTACAGGCAATGGTTGAGAAGGGTTAATACGATTAATTTGTGCTAATGTAAGATAATTGACATTAAATCTGCGCCCGATAGACCAAAGACTGTCGCCGGGCTGCACAAAATAATAACTTCCCGTGATAGGAATAACTATAGTCTGACCTACTACAAGGCGCTCAGGATCAGGAATACGATTGGCATTGACAATATCGTTGACCGAAGATTTAAACGTCCGCGCTATAGCATAAAGCGAATCCCCTCTTTGAATCGTATAAATTTGCATTTAGATTTACCTTCTTTTCTTTTTACTACTAAAATACTATGCGCCAAAATTTGCAAATATACGAAACAAGAAAGGTTGAAATTATATTAATGTATTTTTAAAACTGTTTAGCTAACTTTTAAAATCTAGTTCTCATCAAAATTAATTTTTCCAAAATCAAAATGCTTTAGTTTTCTGTCTAAAGCTGCTTGAGGATCATTCATGTCCTTTTCATTTGTACAAATGACTGTAAGTCCGATTTTTTTATAGATATCAACTTTATATTTTTTTGATTTATAATAATCTCTATTGTTTGAATTAAATCCCCAATGTTCAATATAAACATCTTGACCTTGTCCTAAATAATTAGGGAGACAAAAATCTGGATGTATATCATGAGATGCATCAGCGTCAATTGAAACAACCTTTTCATATGCATGGGGTATTCCATTGTCAAACAAATAGTTATCTATTTCACGTTCTGATTTGCTTTTTACAATATGTCCGTCTTTACATTTATATACACCTTCATAAGACTCATCTAGAATATCAATCTCTCTACATTTATTAATTTTAACAAGTAGCTGTTTGTCTTTATATTTATGATAACAATTAATGCAAAACAATTTGCCATTGGACGTAGACTTACCACATGCAATGCATTTAACTACAACTGATGCATCTTTGGCTTCATCAAAATCTTTATTTTCTATAGAACGTTCTTTATAATCTTTATTAAGAACTTTTTTTGTTTTAGCGTCGATAAATAATCCTTCATTAACAAGAATTTCTTCTTTTTTGAGCATATCTGCATGTTTGCCGCAAAGTCCGTCTTTACGTGCATTACCCATATATACTCTTGTTGGTTCGCCACATATAGGACATATCAAATCATCAGTCATTAATAATCAAAATCTCCTTTAATCATATTTTTGATTTAAATCCATATTTGTAGATATTTTAATTATATAATATTTAACACCTTTTTACAAGATTTTATGATTTTGACTACTTGATTAAAAATCTACTTATAAATAAACACCCACTATATAGTGAGTGTTTTTTAAGATTTCCATTTTTTTAATCAGCAAATTTTTTTACGTCATTTGATTAAAGGCTATCGCAATAATCAATACAATCAATATCATCGCCAGCAACATTGCGATTATAAACAAGGCTATGCTGGCGGTGCTTGGATTAATGATAATACTTACAGGACCATTAGGCACCTTTGGATCATCTATTGTATTAATAGTCGATAAAGTAATGCCTGTAATTTGTCCAGTAATATTAGATTCTATAATGCTGATTTTGTATAATGATTGACTTGCAGCATTAAGATTTTGCAAAACCGAACCGCCAGCATCTGTATTTGTCAAATTAGAATGGATTATATTGATATTCTCTGTGCTGTCGCCTCTAAGAACAACCGTACCAACGGTCGGCGAATGCGAATTTAATACGCTGTTATTGATAGTTACAGACCCTAAACTAGAAATCATGCCAGCTCCTTGTCCGCTTCTAACCGCATATTCAGCTACATCAAAATTGCAGCTATCAACCGTTAAATCACCAGTTCCATAAAAGTTTACCCCGCCGCTTGAATTGCTCAAGACACAGTTTTGAATAAATGCATAACCTGATACAGCCTTTAACTGCGCAAGACTGTGCATATCAGTTGCAGTACAATTGATTATCGCAATATTTCTCATGCCGCCAGGGATACTCTGAACTGCCACAACTGCATCCAAGACGCCTTTAAAGGTGCAGCCGTTTATGGTTACATTATGAGGGTAGGCAAATCCCATTCTTGGCGGAATCAAGTTAAAATCAATACAATTAGCAGGTGTGCCTGAAGAAAAGTCAAAATTAAAACCTTGTATCAATAGAGTTTCGGGATTGTTAAGATTGCCGAATCCATCAACAGTGATTGTATTGGTAAAAGTGACAGTTGCCCCTGTTTGCGGCCGAACTACGAGATTTTTATTTGGCTGCTGTAAAATGTTAAGTGGATCAGTAACCGTTCCTGCCGCTACTTCAATAACAAAATCCGTTCCTGCAGTAACTGTAACAGCATCAACTGCCTCTTGAACAGATGCATAGGTGTCAATCAGCACTCCATCTGCTGTAAGTGTCGCAGAAGGTGAAGCCGCATATACTTTTTTGGGCAGTATTACAAGGGACATGGAACATATAATTAATATAACAATAATATATAAAATCTTTTTAATGATAGTGTACCTCCACGTTTTTTTCTTTTGTATATCCCATAATATGCGAGCAAAAATTGACTGCGTTCCATATTACAATTAGAGGTTGCATTGTTATGTGGGAGTAAAAATAAAAAAAGACATAAAAATTTTCATAAAAAAAATCCATTACCTTAAGGCAATGGATTTTAAAAACTTCTTATTTTAATTAAAATTTGTCCCTAGTGAACTTGAAGCAATTTGATATTTATATTTTCTTAACAGAAAGTAGTTCTATATAACCTCTGCTCCCGATCGGTTCAAGCTGAATTCTAGGATTCTGATCATCCCATTGATAACCCATATTTTCAGGTTTGAATTTTTCTATCGCTTTCCATAAGTTTTCAATAGCCTGTCCGTAATTTTCTTCTTCAAAAGGTTCGCCATTGAATTTCAGATATGTCGCTTTTGGCAAAATAATAGTGTCAAACCCTTCAGGTATATCAGTATAATCAAGCGATACTTCTGCACCTTGAACATAAACCGATGTGTTTTCTTTCACATACTTTTTGGGTAGCCATAAACAAACCGGCTCGTTATCCAAAGATTTTATCGAAGACAAAATTCCCCATACATCGCAGCCGACTTCCATACAATAATCGATATAGTTGTCAGCCTTAATGCCTCTTTTGATTATAACCTTTCTTTGAGGCTTTTCCACAATGCTTACAAACACATTGCTCACTTCAGACATAGTTTTCTTCTCCTTATCGTCATATTTTTTGTAGGGTGTAAATAAACAAAGAGGTTTTGGCGCAATAGAGTATTCATAAGGATTAACCTTGAATTCTCTAAAAAAGGCCCTTTGATATCCGTCGACAGAATCATAACCATATTTATATGCAACATCAATTATCTTTCTTTTTTTGTCTCTTAGTTCCAATGCTGATTTTGATAATCTTAGTTTTCTTATATATTCAGCTGGACTCATGTTTAATATTTCTTGAAATAGCCGATATGAATACCATGGCGAATAATAACATACCTTAGCAAGATCAGCCAAAGTAATCTTTTTATCCAAGTTATTTTCAATATATATCTGCATATTTTTAACAGCTTCGTATTTGTTCATCTTACCATACCTACAATCATATTTTATCAGAACAATAAAAAACTTTCTCGACATTTTTTGCTATAATAAAAAAGGTCTGACCACATATCAGACCTATAATTAATTATTAAATCTTATGGTAGGTTACTATTTGATATTATTTTTAATAAAATCTCTATACCAATAATACGAATCTTTCGGAGTACGCTTTTGTGTCTTATAATCAATATGCACAAGTCCGAAGCGTCTTGAATAGCCGCTGGCCCATTCAAAGTTATCCATAAGACTCCAAACAAAATAACCTCTTATATCTACACCGTCTTTTATGGCTTTTTCGACTTTACCTATATATCTCTGTAAATAATCAATACGTGCCGGATCATGAACACCGCCGTCCAAATGTACCCAATCGTTGTTAGCTATGCCGTTTTCGGTTATGTATATGGGCTTATTATATCTTTCATACAAATATCTGCTTATCCAATATATACAATCTTCTTCTACTGCCCATTCGGTATCCGTTTTAGGATAACCGTCAGGTCTTTGAACTATTTTATAACCGTCATTACCGTCTGATGCTATAGGCACGCCTTCATAGTTGTTAATGCCCAAATAATCTACAGGCGTGGATATAAGTTTTAAGTCATTGGGATCAATTTTTTCATAAAATTCTGGATAGTTCTTATAGCATTGCTCAGGATATCTGCCAAAGAATATCGGATCGGTATAAATCAAAACTGAGTCCTCATTATATTGACTTTCATAAGCTTTAGATAATGCTTTTATATTTTCTTGATTTTCTTGATAAGGATAGTAAGCCGAACCGCAAGTAACCAATCCGACTTGAGCATCTTTGTTATAACTTTTTATAACTTGAACGGATTTTGCGTGAGAAAGCAAAAGATTATGAACGGCTCTTAATAACTCGTTTTTGTTAACTTTGTACCCTGGTGCAAAAATACCAGTATCATATCCTAAAGAAATTATACATTGAGGCTCGTTAAATGTCGCAAAAAATTTAACTCTATCTTTGAGAGCTTGCATAACGGTATACGTGTACTCACTAAACCAATCTGAAAATTCATTGTTAATAAATCCGCCTTTTAAATGCAATTCATAAGGCATGTCCCAATGATAAAGCGTAACAAAAGGCGTGATATTAGCGTCAAGCAATAAATCAACAATTCTTTTATAAAAATCAAGACCTTTTTGATTAACTTTTCCTATGCCTTGCGGCAAAATTCTTGGCCAGCTTATAGAAAACCTATAAGCATTGACGTTTAAGTCTTTTATCAACCGAATATCGCTTTCAAATCTATGATAAAAATCACAGGCTATATCGCCGTTATTGTTTTGAAAAATCTTGCCTGGCTCTTTGGAAAAAACGTCCCAAATAGACAAACCTTTGCCGTCTTCTTTAAAAGCCCCCTCGATCTGATAAGAAGCAGTAGATGTACCCCATAAAAATTTTTTGTCCATCTTTTCTCTCTCTTTTTTTAATAATTATCATATTATATATTATAACAAATTAAACTTTAAGAGCAATGGTTAATTGATATTATATACTTACCAGACCTTAGACTCTGACAGTTTTTCATTCATGGTGTTGAACATAATTTCTTTTTCAATCATTTCCTTGATAATCAAATTATTTAACTCGTTCAATGTTGGCATAAAAGCCATGCTCCTGCACTTCTTATACTCTATACCGTCTATTACAAAAGTATATCCTGCAGGACAAATCGAATTGCAGGTCTTTCCATTTAATTTTTTGCAATCAAGCGAATTTGAGATTTCTTTTTTGGTTACTTCAGGAAATTTTTCAATCAGTTCTTCATATTCCGCAACATGGGAAGCGTAAATTCTTGCCTTAACGCAGCCTTTTCTGAAGACGAAATTGAGAAGCGATTTTCCGCTTTTGGGCAATGAGTATGTGACAAGATAACCTTTAGCAGCGGGTTTAATTGATATTTTACACTTTTGGTCTATCAAGAAAGAATTTGATTCGTCAACAAATGTTTTTGATTCGTCTGGAATCAAACTAAGAAAGTCAATATACAATTGCTCCATAAGCCCCTCTATAAGTTAAAATTTAGTAACATTGTACATATTTTATTAAGAAAAGATATTTATGAAGATTTAAAAAGAGATTTTTGGATTTTAGAAAAAGAAAAAAGGATTGATATTTTAGTATCAATCCTATGCTTCAAATATGGTGGAGATGCGGGGAGTTGAACCCCGGTCCGAAAGAATTGCAAACAACTTTCTACATGCTTAGCTGTTTTTAAAATCTCTTCGTTTGCTACCAAAACAGCAAAGTTCAAACGAACAAGCCCTTAAAAGTCCTTTCT
>DATCJR010000155.1 GCA_036562685.1 Clostridia bacterium
CCGTTATACCTAGCCCACGCCTTGACATATTTTTCTCTTATCATATACATAGGGCGGATTAACTCCATACCCTTAAAGTTAGCGCTCTTTAACTTGGGCATCATGGTCTTAAATTCCGAGCCGTAAAACATGCTCATCAACACCGTTTCTACGGCGTCGTCCATATGGTGAGCGAGCGCTATTTTGTTGCAGCCTAGGTTTTGCGCGTTTTTATACAAATATCCGCGCCTCATTCTCGCGCAAAGATAGCAAGGCGAGCCGCCCGCCTGGTCGACTACTTCAAAGATGTTGGTCTCAAATACCGTTATGGGAATGTTCATAAGTCGGGCGTTTTGGTAGATTAATTCCATATTCTCGGGGGAATATCCCGGATTCATCACCAGAAATTCAACCTCAAACTTGACGGGGCTTCGGCGCTTTAGTTCTTGAAAGCACTTAGCCATCAAAAAGGAATCCTTGCCGCCTGAAATGCAAACGGCTATTTTGTCGCCCTCTTTTAAAAGTTCGTATTCGTCTATAGCGCGGATAAAGGGACGCCATATTTGTTTGCGGTATTTTTTAATTATGCTTCTTTCGATTAGGGTGCTTTTGTCTAATTCTTTCATATGATTATAATTATATGGTATTAATTTGACATTATCAGTTAAAACTTGCCGGCTGTCAACCGTTAGAGGTTGTATAGTAAAAAATTTTTATGGGATAATATGCTAACGGGGCGGCTAAAGCTTGGCCCTTTACAAAATTATTTGCATATGATAATATAATAATGATTGTTATGGGGATGTACTGGATTCGACGGGAGAATTCGGCGGCAAAGAAGCATGCAGAAGCGCCGAGCTTCTTAAAAATCGGCAAAACAATAAACGCTAACAATAGCGTAGCTTTGGCTGCTTAAGTCAGCTAACGCCGACAGGCTGAGCCCGCTGCGGCTTGGAACGGCGTCATAACCGGCGGGGTTCTCTTAGATGTTTCGTCCTTTCGTTTAAGGGGACTATCAAAAAGGACTTGTTCGTCAAATTTTGGCCGCTAAAAATTTGACGAAGACATTTTTTAGCGGATAAGCATGTAGAAGGTTGCCAGTCAATTCTTTCGGACCGGGGTTCAACTCCCCGCATCTCCACCAGAAGAAACCCTATTAAAATGTAGGGTTTTTTTATTCATTTAAATATAAAAATATAGTCATTTGACAATTATAAAAATAAACATTATAATTTCAATTGTAATGTGTTAATATAAAAATTTTGTTTGATTATATCTATCAAAGTATGTATCTATATATAAGGATAAAAGCTCAATGTCAATACAAGCTATAGATTTATTTTGCGGAATTGGTGGGCTTACAAGGGGTTTATTGAATGCCAATATTCAAGTAGTAGCAGGATTTGATTTGGACGAAACTTGTCAATATGCATATCAAAGTAATAACAATGTACCCTTCTATAAGGCTAATATAAGAAGTCTTCATGCAGAAGATTTAGAAAAATGCTATGACGAAGATGCCATCAGGATTCTTGTTGGTTGCGCGCCGTGTCAGCCTTTTTCTCAAATGAGAGTGAAATTAGGTATAGATTTAAATAAAAGCGATGAAAAATATGATTTATTACTTGAATTTGGTCGTTTAATTGAAGAGCTTCATCCAACAATAGTTTCAATGGAAAATGTTCCCCAAATTAGAAAAACGAAAATTTTTGAACAATTTATTAAAATATTAGAATCTAATGGGTATCACATATATTATCAAGTTGTTTATTGTCCTGATTACGGAATACCTCAAAACAGAAGAAGGCTTGTTTTATTGGCCTCAACTTTAGGTGATATAACACTGATACATCCCACACACGACAGAAGTCAAGTAACTATTAGGCCATTTATAGAAAATCTTCCTAAAATTAATGCTGGAGAAGTTGACAATAAAGATTTATTGCATAGAGCTGCGAGTTTATCGAAATTGAATTTAAAAAGAATTCAGCATTCTATCCCAGGGGGCTCTTGGCGTGATTGGCCCGAAGAGTTGCGTTCCCCATGTCATAAAAGGAATTCTGGAAAAACATATACTTCTGTATATTCTCGCATGCAATGGGATGCTATAGGGCCCACAATTACAACACAGTTTTATATTTTTGGGACAGGTAGATATGGACATCCTGAACAAGATCGCGCTTTATCATTAAGGGAAGGAGCATTATTGCAAACTTTTCCTGCAGAATATAACTTTATTAATCCCGAAAGAAAATTTTCATTCCGAGATATAGCTAGGCACATAGGTAATGCTGTTCCAGTGAAATTAGGAGAAGCTATAGGAACAAGTATTAATAATCATTTAAAAAAATACATAGAATAGGTGAAATTATGAGCAATACTAAGGAATATCCTCTTTATATTTCTCCTGCAATTTTAGAAATGTTAGGCCCTAGTCTTTATACAAATATTTATTACGTTTTATCTGAATTAATTGCAAATGCATATGATGCTGATGCTCACAATGTCTATATTATTGAAACAGATAAAGCAATCATTGTCGAAGATGATGGCATTGGCATGTCGTATCAAGATGTCTTGAATAAATATTTGAAAGTTGCTCAAGAAACAAGAACAACAAAAGAAGAGAGTTATACTCCTTCTGGGCGTCTGCGGATGGGAAGGAAAGGAATCGGCAAACTAGCAGCCTTAGCTGTATCTGAAAATGTAAAAGTGTTAACAATATCTGGAGACGAAAAATCTGGTTTTATATTATCAAGAAAGGTAAAAGATGGTAAGTTAGAACCTATTCAAGAAGAAGAAATAATATTTCACAAAGTCAAAGGCAACGGTACTTCAGTTCAAATGATTAATCCGCAATATTCTTTAAATAAAGGAATTGATACAGTAAAAAGAAATATTTTAAAGATGTTTCCCATAGTGAATAAGGATTTTAAAATACATATAATTAAAAACAATAAAGAAGAAATTATTGAAGATTTTGACAAAACTGTTATTAGCGAATTAGCTGTATTAATGACATTTGGTAAGTATTCTTATTTAAGTAATGACTTTGTTATTGAGTTTGAAGATATAAAAAAAGATATTTTAAAAATAAGAGAGCCTATAATTGAAAAAATTAAATTAAAGAATAGAAATGGACAACTTATTGATAAAGATTTAATAATAGAGGGATGGATAGGAGCATATAAGTCAACACGCGGTCGAAAAACATCAACGGAAGAATTTCCTGATAATTTTATTTCATTGTTTTCAAATGGTAAATTGGGAGAGTTTAATATTTTACCCTTAATTGGACAAAACAGGTTGCAAGAAGTCTATGTAGTGGGGCAATTTTTTATTGATCTTTTTGAAGATACAGATTTACCAGATATGGCTTTAACTAACAGGCAAGGCTATAAAAGTGATGATATACGTTATATTACTGTAAAAAATCGATTAAGGGATCTTTTAGTTGAGATAGTAGATATGCGTGAAAGATATGCGGATAGAAAAGATATTGAAAATAGAATAAAAGAATTAGAGAATAAAAAAGCAAAAGAAATTGAGTTTAAGCAAAGCGTTGAAGCCTTTACAAAAAATGTGGCAAATGAAATTACAGAAAAGCTAGAAGATATACAAAAAAAAGAATATGCTGCAGATTTAATAACAAAAATCATTTATAAACATTCACCTAGTTTAAGCCTAAAACCTATTATTGAAGCTTCAAAAAAGAAAATTCTCATAAGTCAAACAGAAGCAGATAGAGATTTATCAGAAGTAATATATCAAATGTTGATATATAATGGAGTTCCAAAACATGATATTATTTATACCAATTCTTTAGATCAAGAAGCTCGTATTCCAGAAGGATATAGCATATATAAATACTTAAGAGATTTTTTTGTTGAAAGTATTTCAAATAAAAAAATGTATGTTATTTATGTAACCAGTGAAAAAATGAGTCATCAATGGGGAGCAGTAACCGAAGTAGGGGCAAATTGGATTACTCAAGGTGCTCATAAGATTTTTAATATTCATCCTTTTAGACCTAAGCATCCATTAGATGATGAATCTGAATGGCACAATTCAATTAGAGTTAATAATGATTTACAAATGAAAGAAGTCGCAGCAGATATTTTTTGTGTAAAAATAGAAGATATATGCAAGAAATTAGGGTATAAACATAAAACTAGAGCGGAAAATTTAAAAAAATTAAGTTCTCTTGTGACAATAATAAATTAGGAAAATTAATTGGACATCGTAATAAAAAAACTAACTCCTGAGCTTGTCGAGGAGTATATTCATTTTTTTGACACTACGCCGCATGACGACAATT
>DATCJR010000156.1 GCA_036562685.1 Clostridia bacterium
CCCAAAATATTTAAACGCAATATTTATATAACAGGTGATCCTGTCGATTTTGGAGAACTAAAAGACCAAAAATTAACTTCAGATGTTTTGGATCGTGCAGAAGACATTTTGTATAACGATATGATAAAGCTCCAAAAAACAGTGCGCTATTATGCTACTTTGAAAGGAAAAGCGAAAAAAGATTTAAAAAAGAAATTAAACAATCCTAAAATAAAATTTTTGGATATTTATAATGAGCTTTTTGAAAGCTAATAACTAGGTAAATTAATGATAAAAGAAGTTATAACAGCTAAAAGTATAGGTTTTTGTTTTGGAGTAAAAAAAGCAGTTGATACTGCTAAAAAATATGCCTCGCAAGGTGTGTGTTCACTAGGATCTATTATACATAACAAGTTGGTAATCCAAGAGCTAGAAAAAGAAGGCTTAAAGACTGTCAACAGCATTGATGAAATAGACTCTAAAAAAGTTATTATCAGGTCGCACGGAGCAGGAAAAGATGTTTATGACGCTTTAAAAAAAAAGGGCATAGAAATAATTGACGCAACTTGCCCTTATGTAAAAAAGACTCACAACATAGTAAAAAAATATTATGATCAAGGTTATCAGATCGTAATAGCGGGTATTGCTTCACATAGCGAAGTTATAGGCATAAATGGTTGGTGTGATAATTCTGCTATAATAATATCTTCAGCTGATCAAATTCCCAATATAGAGTCAGATAAAATATGTGTAGTAGCGCAAACTACATTTTCAGCACAAGAATATAGTCAAATTAGTCAATATTTTAACAACTTAAATCAAAAATCAGTTGTAGTTTTTAATACAATTTGTTATACTACCAATGAACGTCAGGCAGAAACTGTAGAATTAAGTCGAAAATGCGACTGTATGATTGTTATAGGATGTTCTGACAGTTCAAATACAAACAAACTGCTAAAAATTTGTGAGCACAATTGCAAAAACACTTTTTTGGTTGAAAAAATTGAAGACTTATATTCAGTTTTTTCAAGATTGTACGGAAAGGTTGGAATTACGGCAGGTGCATCAACCCCTAGCGAGTTGATTTTGGAGGTTAATCGTTTTATGAACGACAACGTAAAAGAGGGTTCTTTTGAGGAGCTGTTAGAAAATAACCCTGTTGTCAGCTATGAGAAAGGCACAAAAGTAAAAGGTGCAGAAATTCTATTTGCAGACGAAAAAGGCATTCATGTAAAACTGGATGGAAAGAATGACGGGCTTATCGCACCCGATCAGGTTGAATTAAATGGTGACTACAAACCTGAAAATTACAAACAAGGCGACAAAGTAGATATAGAAATTCTTGGTCCCAAAGACAAAGATTCAGGTTGCATCCCTGCATCAAAGAAGAAAATTGATGAAAAGAAACTTGAAGACAAACTTGTTGATGGAATTAGAAATGGCGAAGAATTTTCTATAACAGTCAGCGTTGTAAAAGGCGGATTATTAGGAAAATACGGTAGCTACCGTGTATTTGTTCCTCAATCACATGTTGGAGAGCATTTTGTCACTGATTTGACTCCATATAACAAGCAAAAAGTTCGTCTTACTGTTTTGGAAATAGATGATAATAAAAAGAAGATTATCGCTTCTCAAAAAAATATATTAGTTCGTGAAAGAAAGCAAAGAGAGCAAGAACGTCGCGAAAAGGAAAACGAAGTTTTATCAAGGCTCAATGAAGGCGACAAGGTTGTAGGAAAATTTGTTCGTGCAACGCCTTTTGGTGCATTTGTTGAAGTTGATGGCTTGGATTGCTTGTGCCGTATATCCGATTTGTCATGGAATAAAATCGGCAAGGTAGAAGATGTATTAACTCTTAATGAAGAATACGAATTCTTAGTTTTGTCAGTTGACCGTGAGAAGAGAAAGGTTGGTCTTGGATACAAACAACTTCATCCTCATCCTTTCTATGAAGTGGCTGCAAAATATCCTGTTGGTTCTATATTGACAGGACGTGTAGCTAAACTAGAAGAGTACGGTGCATTCGTTGATATTGAAAACAATATTCGCGGTCTTGTACATATTTCTGAATGCGCACGCGGATATGTAAAAGATATCAATAGCGTATTAAAAGTTGGTGATGAAGTAACTGCTAAGGTTATCAGCATTGATGAGAAGAATCGCAAGATTTCTTTGAGTATAAAGGCTGCATTACCTGAGGAGCCTAAGCCTGAAGTTACTGAAAGTGCTAAGAAGACCAAATCTGAAGAAAAAGAGAAGAAGCCTAAAGAAGCTAGAAAACGCGTTAAGGCTGAAAGAGTAGAGGAAGAAGAGCCTACACAATGGAGCGAAGGCTTTACTAATACACCTTTGGCAGATTTGCTAAAAGATTTTAATAAGTAATAGCATATAATAAATAAGACAAAGACCGTCATTAAAATGACGGTCTTTTAACAAAGGACAATTTTTTTAGGTTTTATATGTTACAAATTGAAAAGAAAATAGAATTCAAGCCTGTAACGTTATTGGACAAGCAGTTATTTGATGAGTTTTATAAAAGTAACGACAAAATAAATTCAGTTAATGATTTTGCAACAATTTTTTGTTGGAATGTTACAGGAAATACAAAATATGCGCTTATCGACAATGATGTTTTGATAATTTCCACCATATATATGGGAAAAAAGGCTTATTATTTTCCTATAAGCAAAAGCAAGCGTAGTTTGAGACCGTATATTGAAATGATTCTTGACATAGAGGACTATAATGGTCATTTTATTGCCCATATTGAAAAAGAAGATCTTGATGGCCTGCAGGACATAAAAGGTTATAAGCTTATTTATGATAGAGATTATTCGGATTATATTTATCTTTCAAAAGATTTGATAGAACTCAAAGGAAAACAGTTCCACGGTAAAAAGAATCATCTTAATAAATTTGTAGGTTCTTATAAATACATATTTAGAGATTATCAATCAAAAGATTTTGAACAATGTATAGAATTATACGACTTGTGGCTTAAAAACAGCGGAACTGAAAAAACTCTTGAAAGAGAAGCTATAATACGGGCATTACAGAATATTGAGTATTTAGGTCTAAAATGCGGAGTTATAGAAATTGACGGACGCATACGCGCTTTTTCAGTTATCAGTATTTTGCCCAATAAAAAAGCTGGCAATGTGCTTTTTGAAAAAGCGGACATTCAGTATGAAGGAATCTTTGCAGCAATCAATAACTTTTGCGCCAAAGAATACTTAAAAGATGTAGTGTATGTCAATAGACAAGAAGATATGGGCATTGAGGGTTTAAGAAAATCCAAATTGTCATATCATCCTGTATTCTTACTCAATAAATATAGATTAATCTGTGATACAGATTAATTGTTATTAGAATATTATTATAAATAAATAAGCATTTCTTATAATTAACTTGTTTGACTTTTACATATTCTAGGATTATAATAAGTCAGATTTTTTATATGATAATAGAATATCAATTGAGGATGCAAATGAAAGTTGTAACTTTGAGCGAAACCATGCCAGACTTAGCAGCAAAAGAAATAAAAATAGGCGGAATTACTATTACTGAAACTATGATTAGTTTTTCAATAGTGGTTTTGGCTATTATTTTGGCTGCGGTAATTATTAGAGTGTTTTGTATTCCGCGCTGGAGAAAAAGTCAAAAAGTTGGTGCTGTTCAAATGTTTTTGGAATGGTTAATAGGTTCAATTGATGATAATGCTAAGGAATTGACCGGACATGATGCATCTTTTGTATCTCCTGTTTACTTAACATTTGCTAGCGTTATATGTTTGGGAACCCTTGTTGAAATGCTCGGTTTAAGACCGCCTATTTCGGATTTTAATGTAACATTGACATTAGGCTTCTTGTCATTTGCAGTAATTCAGGGTTTGGGTATTAAAAGAAAGAAGTTTAAAAGACTTTTGCATTATGTTAATCCAATCAATATCGTAACCGACGGTGTTGTGCCTTTTTCATTGGCGCTTCGTATGTTTGGAAGTGTTTTCAGCGGATATCTTATAATGCATCTTATTTATTCACTTCCTTTCCCTGTAGGTTATCCTCTGATCGGAAACTTAATATTTACGGTGTTTCACGCAATAATGCAAAGTTATGTATTTATGATGCTTTCAATGTGCTTTGTATCCGAAGCAATCGAATAAACAAAAGGAGAATTCTATATGTTACTTAATTTTATATCTCAGCTTCAAGTATTAGCTTTGAGCGTTGCCGGTCTTTTGGCAGAAATTAATTTGGCACCTATCGGCGTAGGATTGGCTGTTTTTACAGGTATTGGCGCTGGTATCGGTATTGGTATTGCAACAGGTAAGGCAGTAGAAGCTATTGCACGTCAACCCGAAGCTGCAGGTAAAATCCGTACCGTGCTTATTATCGGTCTTGGCTTTGCTGAAACCACTGCGATTTACGGAACATTTATAGCAATTATGATGCTTGTTCAATAATTTTTAAAAAGTCAGGTAATTGTAATGAACGGAATTATTGAAAGTCTTGGTTTGAACTGGAAAGAAATGCTGTTTTACGCTATCAATTTGATAATTTTGATAGTGGCAATCAGATTTCTGGTTTATAAACCTATAAAAAATATTGTAGATAAAAGAAAAGAGCATCTTGAATTTCTTTTTGCAGAAAACGAGAGACTTAACAAGGAAGCCTTGGAAATGAAAAAGAGCCATGAAAAGGCTTTGCAGGAGACAAGGCTTGAAGTTGCACGTATGACTGAAGAAATTACTAAAAATGCCGAACAAAAGAGCAAAGAAATCATTTCTGAAGCTCAAAAGAAAGCTAGTGAAATCATACAAAAAGCAACTAAGGAAATGGAAGAAGAAAAGGCGCGTACTATTAATACTTGCAAGCAGCAGATTCCTACTATGTCCTTGGATATAGCTCAAAAAATTATTGAAAGAGAAATTACCGATAAAGATAATCAAAAACTTATAGATGAAGCTCTAAGCGATTGGGAGAACTAGATATGTCAATCATCAAGGTTATTACAGGACAAGAGATTGATAACCTAACCAAAAAGAAAGTTGAACAAGTTTTTAAAAAGAAGCATCCAAATGAAGATGTATCTTTTTCTTATGAAATTGATCCGAGCATTTTGGGCGGAATTTTGGTTATTGATAATGGCATATATTATGACGGCACTATTAAAAATCGCTTAGTACAGCTTGAACATAAAAATACGTTTACAAAGACTGAAGTTGTTTCAGCTGGTACCATTATTTATAACGGTGATGGTATAGTTCGTATATCTGGACTTAATGATGTAAAAAATGGTGAGTTATTAAAGCTTGAAAATAATCTTGAAGCCATTGCTCTTAACTTGGAAGAAGATGAAGTTGGTGCAGTAGTTTTGGGTGATGAAAAACTTATTTCTGTCGGACAAAAGGTTCATACTACTGGAAAAATAGTATCTGTCCCTGTAGGAGAAAAAGTTCTTGGCAGAGTTATTAATCCATTAGGTCATCCTTTGGATGGGCTGCCTGAAATTGAAACAGACAAATACAGACCTATAGAAGCGCCCGCGCCTGCTATAATGCAAAGAAGCAAGGTCGATACCCCATTGCAAACGGGTCTTTTGGCTGTTGATTCGATGATTCCTATCGGTAAAGGGCAGAGAGAATTGATAATTGGCGATCGTCAGACTGGTAAGACCGCAATAGCGATTGATACTATTATTAACCAAAAAGGCAAGAATGTTATTTGCGTATATGTGTCTATTGGTCAAAAGGCTTCGTCAATAAGTAATTTAGTACGTATTTTGAAAGAAAAAGAGGCACTTGAGTATACTACTGTGGTATGTTCTACAGCATATGATAGTGCACCTTTACAATATATTGCGCCTTATTGCGGTTGTGCTATTGCTGAAGAGTTTATGTATAGCGGAAAAGATGTTCTAATAGTATATGATGATCTTTCCAAGCATGCTGTTGCATATAGAACAATGTCTCTGCTATTGAAGAGACCGCCGGGAAGAGAAGCATATCCAGGTGATATTTTCTATCTACATTCAAGACTGCTTGAACGTGCCGCAAAATTAAGTCCTGAATTGGGCGGAGGCTCAATGACGGCATTGCCTATAGTTGAAACTCTTGCAGGCGATATTTCGGCATACATACCAACAAACGTTATTTCAATAACAGACGGTCAGATTTATCTTGAGGGCGAGTTATTTAATGCGGGCATCAGACCGGCAGTTAACGTCGGACTGTCAGTATCCCGTGTCGGCGGTTCGGCGCAAATACCAGCAATGAGAAAAGTTTCAGGTAAATTAAGACTTGACTTATCTCAATATAGAGAATTAGCTATATTTGCTCAGTTTGGTTCAGAACTGGATGTTTCAACTCAAAAGATTTTGACTCAAGGTGAAAAGATTACTGAAACATTAAAACAGGCTCAATATAGCCCTTATTCTGTTGAAGAACAGGTTGTATTACTTTATATTATAAACAAAGAGTTTTTAAATGATATAGAAGTTAAGAAAGTCAGAGAATTTAATAAAGGCTTTTTACAATATATCAAAAATTTCCATCCGCAAATTTTGAATGATATTGTTGCAACATCTGATTTGACAACAGAAAATATGAAAAATATAGAAAAAGCGGTTTTGGAATATAAAGATTATATTTATAAATCAACTAAGTCATAAAATATGAAAAATTTAACTGATATAAAACACAGAATAAAAAGTATTGCGGAAACACGCAAGATTACTAAGGCAATGGAAACCATTTCTATTGCCAAAATGCGCAAGGCTCTTTCTATATTTGAGAGCAATATGGTGTTTTATAATCGTATTCGCACCGTAATGACTGATATTATTCGTCATACCAAAGATGTAGATAATATTTATCTAAAACCGCGCAAAGGCGATAGAAGTATTTTTATAGTAATTGCTTCCGATAAAGGCTTGGCGGGCGGATATAATAACAATGTCTTAGTTGAGGCATGGAAAAAAATAGAAAATATAAAAGATAAACATATCTTTACCGTAGGACAGGTAGCTAGAGAATTTTTTCAAAAACGCAATATAATGGTGGATATAGAATTTACCCATCTAACACAAGATCCTACATTTTTTGACGCAGTCAATATAGTTGAAAGCGTTATTGATCTATATAAAAAGAATCTTACGGATAAAGTATATATTGTCTATACCGAAATGATAAATTCAACTTCTATGCGTCCTAATATACTTAAACTTTTGCCCTTATCAGAGCAGGAAGTTACCAAGGACATAAAAGAAGACGAAGATAAAGACGAATATTACTTTAAAGAACTTTATTATGATCCGTCTCCAGAAGAGGTTTTACATGAACTTGTTCCTCAATATCTGGCGGGAATAGTATATGGTGCATTAGTTCAATCAGTTGCAAGCGAACATTCAAGCCGTATGATGGCGATGAGTAATGCTACAAGAAATGCAAGCGAAATCTTGGAGCAACTTAATCTTGATTATAACAGAGCAAGACAAGAATCAATCACCAATGAAATAAGCGAAATAGTTTCTGCAAGCATGCAAAATGCAAATACATAAAGGATGTTTTATGAGCAAAGAAGTCAAAAACGGTTACGTTTTACAAATAATCGGACCTGTTGTAGATGTAAAGTTTGATGGCATATATATGCCCAAAATCTATGAAAAATTAGTCATATATGAAGATAATATCATTGTACCTTTAGAAGTATTGGCACATGTAAAAAAAGGAGTAGCACGTTGTATTGCCCTAAAAGCCACTGAAGGACTTGCAAGAGGCATGAGAGTAATTACTTCTGGCGAAACAATAAAAGTTCCTGTAGGAATTGAAGTTTTGGGTAGAGTAATGAATGTGCTTGGAGAGCCAATTGACCAAAAGGGCGAAGTTAAGGCTAAAGAACATTGGAGTATTCATAGACCTGCTCCTGAATTTTATGAGCAGTCCAACAATATTCAAATTCTTGAAACAGGTATCAAAGTTATTGACCTTATTGCACCTTATGCAAAAGGCGGTAAGATAGGATTGTTCGGCGGTGCAGGCGTAGGAAAGACTGTACTTATACTTGAACTTATCAGAAATATTGCTCATGAACATGGCGGTTATTCTATTTTTACAGGTGTAGGAGAAAGAAGCCGTGAAGGCTATGAAATGATCCAGGAAATGACGGAATCTGGAGTCTTGGATAAGACAGCTTTGGTGTTTGGTCAGATGAACGAACCGCCTGGATCACGTATGAGAGTAGCATTTAGCGGACTTACTATTGCAGAGTATTTTAGAGATGTAATGCATCAGGACGTATTGTTATTTATTGATAATATATATAGATTTGTTCAAGCAGGTAGTGAAGTATCTGCATTGTTAGGCAGAATGCCAAGCGCAGTAGGATATCAACCTACATTAGCTAATGAAATGGGTCTTTTGCAAGAACGCATAACTTCTACCAAAAAAGGTTCTATTACCAGTATTCAGGCTATTTATGTTCCTGCAGACGACCTTACAGACCCTGCACCTGCTGCTATATTTGCTCACTTGGACGCTACAACAGTTTTGTCAAGAAAGGTTGTTGAACAAGGTATATATCCTGCAGTAGCTCCGTTGGAGTCTTCTAGCAGAATCTTAGAGGCTAACATCGTGGGTGAAGAACATTACACAGTAGCAAGAAAGGTTATTGAAGCTTTGCAAAGATATAAAGAGCTTCAGGATATCATTGCTATTTTGGGTATGGATGAATTGTCAGAAGAAGACAAAAATACTGTTTACAGAGCAAGAAAGATGCAAAAATTCTTTTCTCAGCCTTTGTTTGTTGCGTCTGTGTTTACAGGTATGGAAGGAAGATATATTAGCCAAAAGGCTACAATTGAAAGCTTCAAAGCAATATTAAACGGTGAAGTTGACGGACTTAATGAAAATGCGTTTTATATGGTAGGAGATTTGGACGAAGTAAAACGTAAAGCCAATGAAATGCATTAAGCTCAATCCAAAAAAGGATTAATATGGAAAAAGGTATTAATGAATTTTATTTGGAAATAGTTACACCTGAAAGGCTGTTTTTTGAAGGCTATGTCCAGTCTTTGACCTTTAATACAACATCAGGCGAAATGGGTGTATTGTATAATGCATTGCCTATGGTTACAGCATTAAAGGCTGGCATACTCAAAATCCGTCAAAACAATAAGTGGATGGAAGCAAGTAATGGAGAAGGGTTTATTGAAGTCCGTCCCAAAAAAGTAGTAATCATGGCTCAATCAGCAGAGTGGCCTTATGAAATTAATGTTGACAAAGTAAAAGCAGAAATAGACCACATGTCTGTTATGATGAAAAAAGAGCAATCCTTAAAAGAATATAAATGGGCAAAAGCTCAATTAGCAAGACATTTTGCAAGACTTAGACTTAAAGACCATGATATTAATTAATAATTAATTTGGAGTGTACTTTGAGAAAGACTGTTCTTATTACGGGAGCATCAAGAGGAATAGGAAGAGCCACAGCCATTTTGTTTGCGCAAAAAGGCTATAATGTTTCTATCAATTACAATAACTCTCACCAAGAAGCTCAAGAATTGATGAAATATATGATAAAAAATGGCTTTAATGCTGTCGCTTTCAAGGCTGATGTATCCAAAAAAGAACAAGCAAAAGACTTGGTTTCGCAGACTATTGAACATTTTAAAAGTCTTGATGTAATAGTAAACAATGCAGGCATTGCTCAATCAAAACTTTTTACTGATATAACCGAGCAAGATTGGGATAATATGTTTGATGTCAATGCAAAGGGTATTTACTTTATTTTGCATTCTGCTTTGCCTTATCTTATATCTCAAAAAAGCGGTAAGATTATCAATGTCTCTTCAATCTGGGGTATTAGTGGGGCATCATGCGAAACGCATTATTCTGCTTCAAAAGCTGCGGTAATCGGATTGACAAAAGCACTCGCCAAAGAACTTGCTCCTTCTAATATCACTGTCAACTGTGTTTGTCCGGGTGTAATCAAAACTGATATGCTTAATGAATATACAGATGAGGATCTAAAAGCTCTTTCGGATAGAACTCCTTTAAATAGATTAGGTACGCCCGAAGATATAGCCAAAAGTATTTATTTTTTAGCATCTGATGATTCAGATTATATAACAGGTCAAGTTTTGACCGTTGATGGCGGTTTCATCTTATAAGAAATTATTTTAAAAATATTATCATTTTTGCCCTCAATTTTCATATATAAACTATGATGAAAAAATTTGAGGGTCGTTTATTTTGTTAAAAGCTGTAATTAATTTAAAAAATATTAAACATAATTTTGAAATTATAAAATCCCAAACCAAATCTAAAATATGTGCCATAATTAAGGCGGATGCATACGGACATGGGCTTGTTCAAGTTGCGCAAGCCTTAAAAAGCGCAGATTGTTTTGGCGTGGCCAGGCCTTGTGAAGCATTTGAATTAAGAGATGCAGGCATAACTAATGATATTTTGATATTAGGGGGTTTTGAGATATCTGAACTAGACGACTTAATCAAAAGAAATGTAATTATATCTGTGCATTCAAAAGAAGAACTAAAACACTTAAAAAAAGCAGCAAAAGGTTATGACGGTAATGTAAGAATTCATATAAAAGTTGACAGCGGTATGAATCGACTTGGTGTTCAAGATAAGCAAGAACTTATTAGTATCCTGAACAGTATTTCGATTTTAAAAAATATAAAATGTGAAGCTGTTTACACTCATTATTCAACTTCGGATTCGGATACGGATTATTTGCAAGAGCAATATAATAAATTTTGCTATATTACAGATTCAATCAATCTAAAAAAACATTCGGCTAATTCGGCTGCAATTTTTTGTGACGATAAATATCATATGGATATGGTACGTCCGGGTATTATGTTATATGGATATATAGGCAATAAAAATCTTATTACCAAAGACGGTAAAACATTGTCAAAAATATTAAAACCTGCAATGAGGATAACTTCCAATATCATTCAGATTAAATCAATAGAAAGCGGAAGTTTTATAGGATATGACAAAGGCTATAATGCTGATAAAAAATTAAAAGCGGCTATAATTTCATGTGGTTATGGAGATGGTTATCCAAGACTAATTAACAATGGATATGTTATAATTAATAATAAAAAATGTAAGATTTTAGGTAAAGTCTGCATGGATTCAGCGATTGTCGATATTACTGATGCTGGTAAGGTAAATTTAAAAGACGAAGTAATTATTTTGGGCGAAAAGTTAGGTGCAGACATTATAGCGGAATGGAATAATACTATAAGTTATGATATACTATGTGCAGTGACAAAACGTGTTAAAAAAGAATGGTTAATATAGTTATTGGAGTAGCTAAAAATGCAAAAGAAAGAAGATAACGGAATAAAATATATCTTTACCAAAGGTCTTATTTTGATTGTTACAGGCTTAATGTTTGGACTGATGTCTTTGCCTGTATTAGCTATTAAAAGTGATTTTTGGGCAGTAGTTTTTTCACTTGTAATAATCGTACCGTATTTTTATGTGATTTTTATATCAGGTCGCATGTCAGGAGAATATTGTTATAAGATGATTAGAAAAAATCAACTAAAAGTTCAACAGGGACAAGCTGTAGCCAAGGGGCAAAAACTTTTGGAATATCATTGGGCGAAAGGTTTGTTGTTTAGTGTGCTTTTTCCTGCGTGGCAGATCATTTTATTAATACTTGGGCTTATTATAAAGAATGGAATTCTATGCGGTATAGTTGCTATATATAATATGGGTTTTATGGGAATTTTATCTGTTTTTGGATTATATAAAGCAGGTGCTGACATGCTTGATCTATTATTTTTGATAATAATACTGCTTTTGACAGCCGCTTTTGAGGCAGGATATATAACAGGCGGAGAAAAGCTCAAAAAACAGCATCAGGAAATAGAAAGCGAGATAAGATTTTTTAATAGTTTATAATTAAGGATACAAATGAGAATTATTAGCGGAAAATATAAAGGACGAAAGCTGATTTCGCCAAAGGATCAAAATATTCGTCCTACTTCAGATAGAGCAAAAGAAGCGTTTTTTGATATTATTCAGAATGATATTTTTAATTCTAAGTTTTTAGATTTGTTTGCAGGCAGCGGTGCAATAGGTATTGAAGCCATAAGCCGGGGAGCAAAATCAACTTTTTGTGATCAAAATGCTCAGTCTATAAAACTTCTAAAAGATAATCTCAATCTTATAAAAGAGTTTGCAGATATTTATAATTGTGATGCTTTAGAATGTATAAGGCGATTACATTTAAAGAATGAAAAGTTTGATTTTATATATATTGATCCTCCTTATATGAGCAATATAGAAACAGAAGTATTGCAAACATTAATAAAATATCCTATAATGAATAAAAATGCAAAAATTGTAATAGAACACAAAGCTGATAAAGAATTATTAATTCCTCAGCAAAATTATATCGTTAACGATATAAGAAAATATGGAATTGCAAAACTTACTTTTTTGAGTTTTTTGGAGAAAGAATGAACGCGGTATTTGCAGGAACATTTGACCCTTTTACTTTAGGACATCTTGATATAGCCCAACGGGCAGCCAAAATTTATGATAATGTCTTGATTGCCATAGCCAAAAGCGATGAGAAACATTGTATGTTTGACTTGAAAAAACGTGAAGAAATAGTACGGGCTTCACTTGTTTCGATAAAAAATGTTCAAGTCTATACTTTTGATGGATTGCTTACCGATTTTTGTAAAGAACACAATGTCAAGATTTTGGTAAGAGGACTAAGAACAGTTAATGATTTTGAATATGAACGGTCATTGGCATTTGTTTATAAAGATCTTGATCCAGAAATTGAAAGCGTGTTTTTTATAAATAATCCAAAATATTCTCATATTCATAGTAGCTTAATTAGACAGCTGATAAATCAGCATGCTGATATTTCTACTATGGTGCATAAAGATGCAGAAAAACTTATATATGATAAAAGAGGAATATAAATGGATTTTTACGATTTGCTTTTGGAATTGGAAAATGAATTTGTCGATACTGAAAAGGGCATTTTTGGAAAAAAGATAAATGTTCAAAAATGTATTAATCTTATAGATAGTCTTAAGCGAGCATTTCCTTCTGTTATAAAGGATGCTAATTATGTTGTATCCAATAAAGAAGAAATTCTTATAGAGGCGGAAAGAAAAGCAAATCAAATTATAAAAGAAGCTGAAACACATGCCAATATTATAGTAAAAAATTCTGAAATAATGAAAAGAGCTGAGGCTTCTGCACAATCACATTATGAGAGTGTGAGGCGCGCATGTGATGATTCTATCAATAAGGCGGCAGCGATTATTTATACCATGTTTGAAGACATGGAAGGTTTTTTGAAAAACATGATGGAAATTTTGAAGCAAAACCGTGACGAGATGATAAACGGTTTGAAGGACAGCAACAAATAATTTATACAGGAAGAATAGGAGGCACTATAATGTTTTCTTTAGTAAAAGCCATTGATCAACCCAAAAAGATAAAAGAATTATTACCTCTTACAGAAGAACAAAAAACTATTAAGAGAATGAGAGACCTAGAGGTTGCAAAAATAATCAGAGGCGAAAGTGATAAAATTCTTTTGATTATTGGTCCTTGCAGCGCTGATAATGAAAATGCTGTTTTGGACTACATAGGCAAACTTTCAGAAGTTGCCAAGCAAATTCAAGAAAAAGTCTTTATAGTGCCCAGAATTTATACCAATAAGCCGAGAACAAGGGGAGAGGGATATAAAGGCATGCTGCACCAACCTGATCCCGAAAAAGAAACGGATATTCAAAATGGTTTAATATCGCTAAGACGCTTACATCTTCGTGCTTTACAGGAATTTTCTATGTCATCTGCTGATGATATGCTGTATCCTGAAAATCACTATTATGTAGATGATTTGATATCTTATGTTGCTGTTGGTGCTAGATCTGTAGAAAATCAACAGCATAGACTTGTAGCAAGCGGAATTGGAATGCCGACTGGCATGAAAAATCCTATGAATGGAAGCGTTCATGTATTGTTAAACTCTATTCATGCGGCGCAAATACCCAATGAGTTTAAGTTTAATTTCTGGCAAGTTAAAACAGACGGCAATCCTTTGGCGCATGCTATTTTGAGAGGAGCAGTTGATACCAATGGTATTAATATACCTAATTATCATTATGAAGATGTAGTGAAATTTACCGCATTATATGAACAAAGCGGACTTAAAAATCCTGCAATAATTATTGATACTAATCATTCAAATTCAGGTAAGAATCCATTTGAGCAAATAAGAATAGTCAAAGAAGTGCTGGCAAACAAAAAAGCAAGCATGGCTTTTGGAAAATTTGTAAAAGGCTTTATGATAGAAAGTTATTTGAAAGACGGTAATCAGGATATCGATGGAAAAGAATATGGCATGTCGATAACTGATGCTTGTCTTGGTTGGGAAAAGACCGAAAAACTTCTTTATTATATTGCAGAAAACTCTTAACTTATAGTACTTAAAGGCAGGAATCAGAAGTTGTTTAAGATAATCAAAGAAATTGACTCGCCTGAAAAGATAAAAGAATATTTACCTGTTCCACAAAATTTGCAGGCATTAAAAAAGAAAAGAGATCAGGAAGCAATAGATATAATAACTGGAAAAGATTCTAGATTATTATTAATAATTGGTCCATGCAGTGCTGATAATGAACCTGCGGTCTTAGAATATGTCAAAAGATTGAGCAAAGTTCAGGAAAAAGTTAAAGACAAAATTTTTATTATTCCAAGAATTTATACCAACAAACCCAGAACGCGTGGAGAAGGGTACAAAGGTATGCTGCATCAGCCTGATCCTAATAGTGCGACAGACATTAAGGAAGGAATACTTGCTTTGAGAAGAATGCATATTCATGCTATGCAAGAATCTGGACTTACTGCGGCTGATGAGATGCTTTATCCTGACAATTATGCTTATGTTGAAGACCTGTTGACTTATATTTCTATAGGTGCACGTTCATCTGAAAATCAACAGCATAGATTGGTTTGCAGCGGCATAGAATTGCCGGTAGGTGTAAAAAATCCTATGAACGGCAGCATGCAGGTTTTGATAAATTCAATTTATGCTACCCAGATACCTAATGAATTCAAATACCATAATTATCAGGTTCAAACAGAAGGAAACCCTTATGCCCATGCAATTTTAAGGGGTGCTGTTGATACTAATGGTTTTCATATCGCCAATTATCATTACGAAGATGTAGTAAAGTTCTCGATTTTATATGAAAAAACAAAATTAAAAAATCCTTCTATAGTCATTGATACCAATCATTCCAATTCCGGAAAA
>DATCJR010000157.1 GCA_036562685.1 Clostridia bacterium
TAATAAGAAGGATGAGAAGGTGTATAAGTATAGATTTTCTCATATTCTATATTTTTTAATTTTAGGATTTTTTCATTTAAACCGCAGTAAGCAATTGTTTTATCAAAAACTTTCACAATTCCGCAAAAAGATGTGCCGTTATATTCAGATACTATGCCAGCAATATTATTTGCCGCAATTCTTGCTTGCTTTTGAGCAGGACCTGCCAAAGGCACATAGGTTTTATCACCTGTTATATAATCTAGTATTTCTACCAAATCTCCTACAGCATATATACTAGGATCATTGGTCTGCATACGATTATTTACTATTACAGCACCTCTTTGATTAACTTCTAGTCCGGATTCAATCGCAAGCTTTGAAACTGGTCTTACACCTATCGAATTAATAACCATATCAGTCTGAATAGTTTTTTCTTTTAGTTTAAGTAGTAATTTGTTTTTATCACGGGTTATTTCATTAACTTTATTATTCAAAATCAGCTTAACACCTTTTTTGCGAAGATGTTTGTGCAAAAAACTTGCCATATCGAAATCCAATGGAGAACAAACATGATCTGTCAGCTCAACAATTGATGTTTCAATATTAGCATTAACAAGATTTTCTGCCATTTCAAGTCCTATTGGACCTCCACCTATTATTACTGCAGAACTTGGTTTATTTTGTTCAATATAAGACTTTATTTTCAAAGTATCAGGTATATCACGCAATGTAAAAATACCTTCAAAGTCTTTTATTTCTTGCAAAATAACAGGTTCGGCACCTGTGGAAAGTATCAAAAAGTCATAACTTTCCTGATATGTCTTATTGATAGAATGATCTTGTATAGTTATTGTCTTTTTATCACGGTCAATAGCAATAACCTCATTTTGAGTTCTTACATCAATATTAAATTGAGAAGTAAATTTTTGCGGCGTCATTACAGTTAATTCTTTTTGATCTTTTATAACACCGCCTATAAAATATGGCATACCGCAATTAGCGTATGAAATATATTCGCCTTTTTCAAGCAAAATAATTTTCATTTTTTCATCTAATCGTCTTAATCTTGTTGCCGCAGTTGCTCCGCCTGCAGCTCCTCCGATAATTATTGTTTTTGCCATTTTTTTATTCCTTTTTAGTTTTATTTCATATCAGTTTTTAATTTTCCATTATATGCATTAAGACCACCTAGATCTATGACGTTGGTATAACCTAATTTTTTCAATGCTGAAGCAGCATTTGTACTTCTTGCGCCGTTTTGACAATATAAATATATTCTGGTATCAAGTTTGGCATAATTTTTTGCCCAATCTTTTATATGTAAAAAAGGCACATTAATACTATTAGGTATCGTTCCTTCCTTAAATTCTGATTCTGATCGTAAATCTATTAAAAAATCATTTTCTGACATAATCTCATTTATGTTATTAATGTTAACTTTCTTATTTTCTCTTTTGTAAAAAGTTTGCATTTTTATTTTTTTCTCCTTGACCCTTGATTATCTTTTGTAATCATGTATAATTAAAATATATAAAGTGAGGATAAATATGATCAAACAAGAACATATCGATTTTTTAAACTCATATCTGCCTTTCTTAAAGAAAATGGCTTTTGATGATAGAGAAGAATTTTTCCGTAAGGTGGTTGTGAGACATTATAATGCCGGCGAAATCATATCAAACAATGAAACTTGCAGCGGCATGATTACCGTCTATGAAGGTCAAGCCCGAGCTTATATAGGCTCAAGCACAGGTAAGCAAATCAGCATATATAGACTTTTGGAAGGTGATGTATGTGTCTTGTCTGCCTCATGTGTAATGAAAAATCTGACTTTTGATGTTACAATTGAAACTGAAAAAGACAGTCAGATTATTGTTTTACCTTCTGAGACTTTTGATAAGTTTGTAAAAAACAATACCCCGTTAAAAGATTATGTTTTGGAAATTATGTCTCAAAGATTATCTGATGCCCTGTTCTTAATAGAACAAACTCTGTTTTCAAGCTTCGATAAACGTCTTGCCAATTTTCTTTTAGAACAAGCCAGCATAGAAGGCAATAATACTGTTAAAATAACTCAAGACGCCATTGCCAATCATTTGGGAACAGCCAGAGAGGTAGTTACCCGAATGATGAATTATTTTGAAAACGAAGGATACATCCAATTGTTCCGAGGCGGTTACAAAATAATTAACGATGCTGCCTTATCTAATGTATAGATTATAATAAAACATGATATTTTATTATGTAACTTTGGTCACTATGTAATTATAGTGTTATTATGTTTAAAAAACAATATATTTATAAAGAAAACACGCTTTCAAGCGAAAGCGTGTTTTCTTTTTTTTGAAAGTCTATCTAAAAACTCTAAATGTTTTTTCAATAGGTTCAAATTCTTTTTTACCAGCAGGCGCCAATACTTCGCCGAAAGGCATTTGCGCAAGCAACTTCCATTCTTGAGGCAGATTCCAACGTACTTTTACAGCTTCATCAATCAAGGGATTATAATGTTGTAAACTAGCTCCCAAACCGTTATCTTCTAAGGCAGTCCAGACGATATTTTGGAACATACCTGAACCTTGCAGTGCCCATACAGGAAAAGTATCTTTATATTCAGTAAACTGTTCACTTAAAGCATTGGTTACTGAAACATCCTCAAAAAACAATACCGTGCCATGCCCGTTTTTAAAAGAATTGATTTTTTGTTCTGTTCTTGCAAAATTCTTTTCAGGAACAATTTTACGCAAAGTCTCAAGCACAATATCCCACAGATCATTATGATTTTTACCTATTAATAATACTGCCCTGTTTGCCTGTGAATTAAAAGCAGTGGGCGAATGTAATAGTGCCTGTTTTATTATATTAATTATCTCGTCATCAGAAATTGGAGAATTTTTACCTATAGCATATATTGAACGTCTATTTTGTACAGCTTCTAAAAACTTACTCATATCAACACCTCTTTTTTACTTTTTATGCCTTAAGTTTATAGCTAATAATTATGTTCGTCAATTATTAATAGTGATAGAAGTACATAATCAATTGATGATGTTATTATAAGTATAAAAATTAAAAAGAATACCAGAATCAAGTTTAAAACCAATTATGCACGAAGTTTTATATGATAAAGTCTTGAATCAAAATCAGTAAGAAGTTTTATCTCTTTATTATATCCAGTTCCCACAAAGTTTTGTTTTAGCTGTACTTTGCCCAAATTAATAGCTGAAGCATCAGCAATATACTTTTCTTCTTCACTTTTTATATCAAAATGATTTCCTAAAAAATTATGTAAAATGCCATCTCCTTTTATTTTTATAGGTGAAACATGATTAATCAAATCTCCAAAAAGCTTAATATTAATACTCTGCTGTCTTGTTTCAATCACATAAATTCCGTCTTTTATATGCATGGCTTTTAAAGTGCGTGATTGTTGATTGGGTTTTACAACACCTTCAAATTGTCCTATTATGGCTTCTGTCCTTTCTTTATTAATAATCATCCAAGCCGTACCGCCTGCCATGTCTTCAAAAATGTCGTCTAGTCTATAAAAATCTCCAAACTGTAGTAATGCTCTGTGTTGTTTATAATAATCAATTTGCTTTTTTATGGTCTTCAATTCTATCGGAGACAAAGCATTAAGATTAATTTCATATCCCAATGTACCAAAACTTGAAACATTAAAACGCGTTTCTAAAGGTACTTTTCTCAATGTTTGATGAGATGGATAAGATCCAATATGAGCACCCATTGTATTTACAGGATAACCGTAGCTTGTTCCTTCCTGGATACTAAGACGGCTAAAACCGTCTGTATTATCTGATGTCCATATTTGCGGCATAAAGCATAACATTCCCAAATCAAATCTGTTTCCGCCGCTAGCACATGACTCAAACAAAACTTTTGGAAAAGATGAAGTTATACAATCTAATATCTCATACAGCCCCAATATATACCTATGAAAGAATTCTCCTTGATTTGATATTGCATATGAGTACATGTCTGTTATATTGCGATTCATGTCCCATTTTACATATTCTATATTGGCACTTTTTAAAACATCGCTGACAGCCTTAATTATATATTCTCTAACTTCTTTTTTACACAAATCTAAAACATATTGGTTTCGTCCTTCCAATGGCGTTCTATTAGGTGCCTTTATTGCCCAATCAGGATGTAAGGTGTACAAATCGCTTTTCTGATTAACCATTTCTGGCTCAAACCACAGTCCAAACATCATGCCCAGTTTGTTTATGCTGCTAGCTAATCCTTTGAGTCCCTTCTTTAGCTTATGAGTATTTTCAAACCAATCGCCCAAAGAACTTTGGTCAGAATCTCTTTTGCCAAACCATCCGTCATCCAACACAAACAACTCTATTCCAAGCTTAGCAGCGGTTTTTGCAAGATTAAGCAGCTTATGATGATTAAAGTCCATATACATGGCTTCCCAGCTGTTAATCAAAATGGGACGTTCTTTTTTAGCCCAATAGCCTCTTACAATATGTTCTCTAATAAAATTATGCATATTGTTAGACAAGCCATTGAAACCTTTATCCGAATAAGATAAAACTGCCTCAGGCGTTTCAAAAATATCGCCGTTATTAAGTTCCCATTCAAAACAATGAGGATTTATGCCAGACATAATTCTTAACTGATTATGCGGTGAAACTTCAACAAGTGTATAATGATTTCCGCTGTAAACCAAATTAAAACCATAACAGCTTCCGTTATTTTGATCTGTTTCGTTTTCTGATAAGATAACAAGCGGATTATGACGATTTGAACTGTTGCCTGTAATCGAACTATTGATAAATTGACCACATGTCAACTGTCTTGTATGTTTTGTACGTTCTTTTATCCAGCTGCCGTCAAAGGTGCTCATCTGATATTGATCGCCGCAAGCCATATCAAGATTAAAACTCATTATTTTTCTGATATATAACGGTTCAGAGTTATTATTAATCAAAATTGCGCGTCTTGTAATTACATCAGTTTCATAAAAGATGGTATAAATCAGCTTTAATTCAACTGAAGATACTTTGTCTGACATAGTAATTTCAAGAGTTTTGACATCATTTTGCCCTATAGCTTGCGGCATTTTAGAAGTTTTTATAGGCAATATACCGTCTATAATATTATGTGTGTCATAAGTAAAATCACATATATAGCTTTTATCTGGCATCTTTATCTCTATTGCAGTTGCCCTATAATCGCCTTTGCCGACTGTTGTGTATTCTTGCGGAATGTGGTCTAGACAATATAAAGGGTCATCTTTACTGTATAATACCGAACTGCCGTAAATAATAGAATTTTTTTCTATTAAGGCGTCATAATCATCTAGATGACTTATTTTTCTGCCATAATAAATGCTTTGAAGATGTCCAAACTTGGTTATCTTAAAGACATAACTCGTATTTACAGTATCAAGATGAAAAATATTGTCTTTAAAACTTATCATTATCTTACTCCGAATAGAGTTTATTTTTCTGGATTATTTTTATTTTGAGTGTTTTCTATATCGCTATTAGGGTTATCCAAATAACCGTCTTTTGTCTTGCCAGCTTTTAAATCGGTTATGATACGGTCATACATTTTGGTGTCAATTTTGTATTTTGTCATATAAATCACATAACATCCCAATATGCATAAGAGAGGTATTACAATCATAGATATTCTCAAAATAAGCAGCATATTGTCATTGACATCAGTTAATATATTTTTAAGCTGATCAGTTTTTTCTATTGCGTTAATAAGACCTTTTTTGAAACTATCTTCAATTTCAGATCTTCTGTTGGCAAGAACAGAAATGCCCGAAATAATCAATGTAAGATTGGTTACACCTACCTGAATCGCACTTGCCATCTTAGTGATAAATGGATTAAGTGAAAACAAAACACTTTCTGTTCTTTTTCCTAGCTTCCATTGTCCATATTCTATTGTGTCCGCCAGCATTACTAAAACAAGCAATTGAATGAAAGCCTGCCCAAAGAACAAAATTACACCTATTATAACTAGAGTTATTAGGTTCATCGGGAAAGCATATCCAATCAGCATAAAACCGATATATCCTAACACTACTAGAACTATTGATAAAGTAAAAAGTTGTTTTCTATTGAGTCGTTTAGAAAATACGGGATAAACTGCTAATGCCAAGATTTGAGTAACAGCTACTACGACCAAAAATACAGTATAAGCTTTTCCGTCTCCCAAATCGCCGTAATCATAATCGAAGAAATAAATTCCTAGTGCTGTAGTGATATAATAGCCGATATTAAATAAAAGTATTGAAATGGCTATAGTCAAAAGCTGATCGTTTTTAAAAATTAATTTTAAAATTTCTTTAAAATGTGTCTTATCCTGTCTTGATGTTATAGGATTAAATTTTTCTTTAACGCCGAATATAACCAAAAGCTGACACAAAATAAAAGTAATCGAAGTAATTAATGCGATTATAAAAAATCCCTTTATAGCGCCAATATTGCTGTTTATAACTATAGGTGTTACACCCATAATTAAAAACATTCCGACATTTGCAAAAATTCTGGCCAATGAGCTGATTTTTTCTCTTTCCTTTTGACTGGTTGACATCGAAGGAAGCATTGACCAGTAACCGATATCATTGGCCGTAAAAGTGATATCAAATAAAAAATAAAATATCGCAAATAAAATCAAAAACGGCACGCCAGAAATTCCAAAATCGGTAAACAAAAGCATGGTTATTCCAGCGCTAGCTACTGCGCCCAAGATTATCCAAGGTTTAAATTTACCCCATCTAGACTTTGTATTATCTACGATCACACCCATTATAGGGTCATTGATTGCATCCCAAATACGCCCAATCAACATTATTATAGTAATCACGCCTAATTCCCAATCTGATACACCTATGGCGTTAATCAAAAAATAAACAAGATATGAGCTAAAAAGTGCATAGCACATATCCCTGCCTATACAGCCTATGCTGTAAGACCATTTGTTTCTCGCCGAAATCTTTTCGGTTTGTTCCATATTTCCTCCTTATCTTTAGATATTTCGGTATGATTTTGAAACATCTATGGTAATTATATCTTCATATTCTTGGCAATCTGAAACTTTAATTTTGATTTTAGATTGACCGCCCACTCCTTTTGTTTTTAGATAAAAACCAGTCGTTCCTCCACTCAAAGCCTTTTGATTATTTCCTATTACAGAGAGTTTTTCATCTGTAATAACGGTTACTACATTGTTGGCATATGGTAAAACATTGCCGTTTTCATCAGTGAGAGTTATATATACTCCAGTCATATCGTAAGAATGAGTTTCAGCTAATGTTTTTGAGTCAAATTCAACCTTAAGTACAGGCTTATAAACTTTACCTTTAATGACCTTAATAACACACTTACCGTCAATATATCCTTCAAATCTGTATTGGGTAAGCTGCTGTCCCCAATTACCTATGTATTTCCCATATAGGTTAGTCGCATCCTGCATAGTCAGTTTATATTTTTTCATCAGAATAAACATTTTGAGTTTTTGAACAATAGACAAGTTAAAACTGTTTTTAGAAAAAGCGATTAAGAGTTCTTTGATTTTATTGGCGTCTTTTTTGCTAAACTTTTCATTTTTTTCGATTAACTCTCCTATAAAATCATCTATCAAAATGGGCGGATGCGGCATATTTTTAAAAGGAGAATTAGACGGATAAAAATCTTTTATGAATTGATTATTTTTAAATACTCTTACAAAATCGCAATTAGTAAACGCATATACATCACCTATATCAGCAGCATCATAATCTCCTGTATGCATATCAGAAGAAATATGCAATACTGGCTGTTTACCATACTGGGAAACATAAACATAAGCTACAGGTTTAGGACGGCGGTAAATATCGCTCACACCGTGATAGCAAATACCGTCCCCGCTTCCAAAGTCCTTGTGTGTATTATAATCGGACATACACCATCCAAGACATCCCGAAATCCGGTCATTTTTGAAAAACTCATTTATAACTTTGGCATGTCTTAAACAAAAATCTGTCTGTCTTTTTGAATTGTCAAATTTTTTGGTTGGGAACATATGGCCATTATGTTCTGTAATCATATATGGTGCATTTTTGGGTGCAACATCTTTTGGTTTTTCTATGATTATGCTTCCATCTCTTAATGTAAAATCGTTATAGGTATAAACATCTTCTAATAAGTGGCTTTTTTTAATAAATCTAACTCCAAATGTCGGTCTTGTTTGATCTAACTTATGAGCCAAATCATTTGTCTTAGAATATAACTCATCATTATCCATTGATTCATTGATTCTGACGCCCCATATAATTATGCTTGGATGGTTATAATCCCTTTCTATCATTTCTTGAACGCTTCTTATTGATATTTCTTGCCAGTCTTTATTACCGATATGTTGCCAGCCAGGAATTTCTTCCATTACCAAAAGGCCAATTTCATCACATTTATTTAAGAAATGAACAGATTGCGGATAATGTGAAGTTCTAACAATGTTAACGCCTAAGAAGTTTTTCAAAAATAACGCATCAGCTTCTTGCATTCTTTTGGGTGCGGCATATCCTATGCCCTCATAACTTTGATGGCGGTTAAGTCCAAGAAGTTTTATTTTTTTGCCATTTAGGTAAAATCCTTTTTCCGTAAATTTAATTTCTCTAAAGCCTGTTTTATAATTTTGAATATCTTCTTGTCCGTCTGATGATACATATTTTATCTCGACATCATATAAATAAGGATTGTCAATATCCCATAATTTATAATCAGGTATATTTATCTCTTCTACGATATGGTTATTTATGATTTCAATTGATTTTGTATATTGATTTCCCTTGTCGTTTATATTGATAAAGAGATTACCATCTAAATCAGATAATAAAATATCAAAAACTAAATTTCCTTTATGAATATCTGAAGAAATAAATACTTTTTTTATATGCTTTTTAGAAATTATATTAAGGGAAACTTCTCTATAAATGCCGCCATAAACCAAATAATCTACCACGCCACCAAAAGGAGGTATATCAGGATTTTCAGAAGCATCAACTTTGACTATTAATTTATTTCTTTTACCTAAATAAGAAGTAATATCAAACTCAAATGGCAGATAAGCGCCTTTATGTGTTCCTGCTAAATGACCGTTAAAATATACTTCACAGTAGTTTGCAACACCCTCAAAACGTAAAACAGCCATTTGATTTTGATTTAACTTAATATCGCCAAATTCATAACAATATGTATAAATGTTTTGATAATCTTTTTCATCAAAATAATTTTTTTGTAAGATCTTGACCGTATGAGGAATATCTACAACTTCACAATCTTTTTCAATACCTTTAAACTTATAATCATCCAAAAAGCCGTTTTTAAATTTCCATCCAAAATTAAACGGTATAACCTTACTCATTTTTCCCCCCATGTCCCATATCAAGTTTTTTAAATTACCTTATAAACTCTTGTTTCATACGGTCTTAAAGTAATGTTATCAATTTTTTCATTGACATCATAATTTGAAATTAATAATTCGTATTTATCAAATTTTAAATCATCAATAAGTTTAAATTTGATATTTTTCTTTGAAAAATTATTAATAACAAGAATTTTTTCGCCGTTATATTCCCTAGTATATACGTATAGAGTACTATGTCTCTCATAATACTCCTTATACTCCCCGTACAAAATAACAGGATTTTGTTTTCTTAGACGAATAAGCTGCTTATAATAACTTAAAATTGAATTAGGATCGTTAATTTGATTTTGGACATTAATTTTTTTATAATTATCATTAACTTTTATCCATGGAGTACCTGTTGAAAATCCCGCGTTTTTTTCGTCTGACCATTGCATAGGCGTTCGCGCATTATCTCTTGACATATATTTTAATTTGCCCATCATTCTTTTGTGAGAAAAGATTTTTCTGCCAAGTTTATATATGTTATGAGATTCTATATCTCTATAATCTTCAAGATTTTCAAAATGCGCATTAGTCATGCCAATCTCTTGTCCTTGGTAAATAAATGGCGTGCCTTTTTGCAAATAAAGCATTGTTGCCAGCATTTTAGCACTTTCTGCCCAATATTGACCTTCATCCCCAAACCTGGATACGCTTCTTGGCTGGTCATGATTTTCTATGAATAAGCTATTCCAGCCTTTGAGCTGGTATTGCCATTTTGAAAAAACACGTTTTAATTTTTTTGGTTTAAACTTTGTGATAAACCATTTCATACCCAAAAAGCTGTCAACACCTGTATGTTCAAAATGGAAAAACATATCTAGTTCATTATTTTTTGTATATTCATTAGCTGTTTCGGGATTTAAAAAGACCATTTCACCTACTGTAAGACAGTCATATTTACCCCAGGCATCACGGTTTATTTCTTGAAGATATTTGTGAACATTAGGACCATTAACTACTTTTTCTAATCCTCTTAAAAACGGATTAAATTTTCCATTTGGTAAACCAGGAGTTTTGGATATAACGTTTATTACATCACATCTAAATCCGTCAACCCCCAAATCAGCCCAGAACTTGATTATATCTTTTACTTCTTCCCTAACTTTAGGATTATCCCAATTTAGATCAGGCTGTTTTTTTGAAAACATATGCAAATAGTATTCTTTAGTATCGGGATCATACTGCCAAGCTTTGCCTGTAAAAAAGCTTGTCCAGTTGTTTGGAGGCTTTTTACCCTTGCCTTCACGCCAAATATAATAATCTCTATATGGGTTATCCTTTGACTTTTTGCTTTCCAAAAACCAGGGATGTTCATCAGAAGTGTGATTGACCACCAAATCCATAATGAGTTTGATTCCTCTTTTGTGCATTTGAGAAATCATTTCTTTCCAATCATCCATGGTGCCAAAGTCAGGCATAATATCGCGATAATTACTTATATCATACCCGTTATCATCATTAGGAGATTGAAAATATGGCGAAATCCAAACGGCATTAACACCTAGTTCGGCAAGATAATCTAATTTTTGAGTTATTCCTTTTAGATCTCCTATTCCATCACCATTAGAATCAAAAAAACTACGCGGATAAATCTGATAAATAATAGCTTCTTTATGCCAAGTGCAACTCATCTTCTCCCCCAAATTAACTCATTTTTTCTTGTTGGACTTAAATAATTTTTTCAGACCTCTAATATATTTTTTATTGGCTATATCTATAATCCCCAAAGCGCCTTCTTTGGTCAAAACACCGTTGCTTAGCATTGCCAGCATTCGCAACGGCAATTCCAATGTTGATTGAATTGAATAATCATTCAAAAGCATTTCATCTTTTGTTGTGCTTGTGTATTGCTTAATAAGTTTTTTCTTTAAAATACGCCCTATTAAAGTTCC
>DATCJR010000158.1 GCA_036562685.1 Clostridia bacterium
TAATCATCAATTTCTTTTTGAGCCTTTTAAGTGTTGTTCAATGCTTTTTCTACTTCTTCGGGATCTAAATCCAGGACCCGAATCAATTTCACAAGAATGTCGCCGCGAGGTTTGCGTTTGTCATATTCGTAATTTTGATAGGCATTTAACTCGATCCCTATGGCTACAGCAACCTGTTTTTGCGTCATATTTTTATCGATTCGTGCTTGCTTAAGCACTTCCGAAAATTTAAAATTCATATGTCATTATCCTTTCTACTAAAACAGATAATCTTTTATGATTTAATTCGGTTCCAACAAACCGCTTTTTATTTTTATAAGCATTGACTCCGACAAGGCCTCTGCCCATGCATAGATCGCCTATGCAAGTATAATCTTCATTCTTGCATACCCATTCTATAATGTCTTCTTCATCCATATAATCAAGTTTCGGTTTTTTAAATTTCATGCTGCCGCGCACAACATAGCAAATTTTATTTTTGTCATGATAATAAAAACTATTATAAAACGTTACATATTTGAAAAGGCTTCTCATTTCAAGCACGAAATCAGCCAAATGCTCTTTGCCTATTTCGACATAGCAAGTGTGCGGATTTATTTCCTCGATACAATCAAACAACCTTTTATAAAATTTTCCATATTCGCCGATCCTTTCGGCTTTGTCAGCCTTCATGTAAAAAGTATTTATATTACTCAGATTCCAGGGCGGATCAACAAATAATATATCGGCTTGTTTCATAAATTCTGGTAAAGGATCAAAAATATCATGGACTTGTACAATGCTGCCATCCGGAAAGATATAAGGCTGCTCAGTCAAAGGATAACGCTTATATGCGTCATTATAATTCCATTTATTCGTCATGTATATCTTCCTCTTTCACATCCATCATTATCCATGATTTCGAATAGGGCTGATTTTTGAACAACTCCGCTATTCCTGTTATTTGTTTTAAACGATATACTTCTTCCAATTCCATGCCCAAATGCTGGGCTATTTCTTCATCAGTTGCGCCTTGTTCAACAAGAGTTTGCACCAAATCGCTCATCAATTCTACCTGGTGCACACCCCTTGCTCTGTTAAACTGAACTGTGGCGGCCATTCGTTTTTTAATGTCGTGTTTCAAAACAACGATTGGTATTTCTTTTGCTTGTAACCAATCTTTAAGTATTGTATAACGATGAAATCCATCCACGATTATATATTTGTCAATTTCTTCATCGTATATTGTAACAATCGGAAAACAAAATCCATTATCAAGTATAGAACGTTCCAACAATATCATATTATTTCGTGGAACATTATTTGGATTATAATTGTTCGCCATTACCTGGTCAATCGGAACCAGGATGACGTTCATGCAAGGTAAATCAATGTATTCTTTGTTTGTTTTAAGTTTCATAGTAACTCCCTCCACTTTTTGATTTTTTCTTCTCGCGGGTCAGGCTGATTATCAATAGGTAAGTTATTTTCGTAATCGTTTAGTATCAGTTGTCGGCATTGTTGCCGAGCGACATAATTATTGTTAAGCTGTTTTGCAAATCGTTTTTCAAAAATCCATTTTTTTGTTTCATCTGGATATGTTTTGAGTAAAAAATCTCTATATTCCATCCAATTTTTAAAGTTCTTAGGTAATTTGCGGGCACGCATTGCTTTGTTATCTTTGCCATAGATATGCCCAATGCTTATTCCGTTAATCCGCCTTAATAATCTATCGTATGTTTTTGGTTCGAACTCTGGGAGTTCGACAAGAGCTTTAAAGGACTTTTCGTGTATCAAACTTGATACCCGAATTTCTTGGAAGCTCATGCCTTTTCTCCACATGTAGTCATATATTTTACTGTATCTTAATTTATTATCATAAATGTACCTCCAAACGTCATGGAAGTTCCAATCATACAGCGGGTAGGCTGCAATGTTCCCGTTTTTTAATTTTGTTGTCCAATACCAATCTTTATGCCCTGGATTTTTTGACACGGCACGCCACCTATTAGGGCTTTCCGTGGCGCGCAAACCAATTAAAAACGCTGTGTTATGCTTGGAATTTTGGAAATTTTCCAACGCATCGTAGAAACCAAAGCCTTTGTTTTTATCACGAATGGTTTCTTTTTCTTTTGACCACGGTTTGTGCTGAATAGCGAATGGTTTTTTTGGGCGCATCCATATTTTATGTTTGCCTGCTTCCCAGCAAATTAATTGCCCCTCTGTTAAACTTGTGGCATTTGTTAAATGAAATTCTATTTGAAACCAAAGGGGAATTGTATTTTCCGGATAAAGACTCATGACATACTCAATCTGTTTGATTGTGCTATCATAGACTACTTCTTCATCGAGGAAAAAAATACCGATTCTCCGGTTGCGTTTATGTGCTTCCGTGAGAGCCAAATGAGCCAAAGTTGTACTGTCTTTACCGCCGCTGATGGAAACTATAATGTTTTCAAAATCATCGAAAATCATTGATATTCGTTCGCGCGCAGCAGTTAAAACATCTCTGTCAATATAGATTTGCTTTAGCATAAATGTCCTCCAGATTTTTGTTCCAATTATTAAATTCGCTTATATAAAATTTGTCAATTGGAAGCGCGGTCGCTAAATAACGGAGTTTATTAACTTGGGTCTCTTTTAGAAAATCATTTAAATTAATCCGGCGATAATGCATATCAACTATTATGTAATCCTCTTCTTTATTAACTTCTTTGTAAGTAAAAACATTGGGAAGTTTAAATCTTTTGTTTCTCGCCACATACAATTCATGTGGCTTTAGAGCTTTCTTTTTAAAGTCGCCGGCCAGTAGTTGTAAATTCCGTGGAATTATATCTGGATCTTTGTTGCCGAGATTAGCAAACAAATTTTCCTTTTTTTTCTCGTAGAGTTCGATCTCTTTTGCGGCCGTTTCCACATCAATCACCTCTAATTCAACTTTTCGTGAAATCATTTTGATATCTTCTTCTTTTAAATATTCATATTGAAATCCTTTCCCTCTATATTTGTCTTTATTTTCAAAGTTCAGCAAGATCATAAAATCTTCTTGCTGTTCAATAATTGGAAAATATTCAAAAATTATCCTATGCGGTGTTTGATTAAGGTAATGATGAGCACAATTATAAGTCAGATCGCTTCGATTCTGAGTCCTCATTAACTCTTCAAGAATAATTAAGGTATGTTTATCAATTTCTTCAAGCAACCGATAAAAAAATTTGTACATAATGATATCTGACCATTCGATATATTCCGCCTTATCCAATCCGCCAAAATCATATTGGGGAGGCCGCTTGAAGTAGAATACCTTAACCTGCCGAATATCGTGATTCATCAGGTATTCCGTGATGACTTTCTGTTTCTCCTGATGGCTCAACCCTATCCTTATCATCTTTTATTGACAACTCCTTCCTCAAATATTCGATTAAATATTTTTTATTGTACTCCCTAGTAAGGATTTTAAAATTATCTAGCAGATTACTTTTTGTATCAAGACAATTAAATATTAAATCTTCTATCCCTGCATTGGATCTTATGTTGTAATATATACATTTGTTTTTTTGACCCGCTCGCCAGGTTCTGCGCTCAGCTTGCAACCTAGAAGCATAATCGAAAACATTGCTATAAAATATCTGATAATAGCAATTTTGAAAATTTTGGCCATGGGAACCAGTCTGAAGATTTGCAAGAAGAAACCTGGTTTTTTTGTTTTTGAAATCATTCTCTTGTTTAAAATCCCCGTCAAAGACAGAATAGCTATGCGATTTCTTTTTTAAATATTTTGAAATAAATTCGCGTTCTCGTTTGTATTTGAACCAAACGATGGTTTGCTGATCAGGATTAAGACGCATAATTATCTCATCCAGACAATTAATGCGGTGCGGGTCATAACTGACGACCTTTTGCAGTTCAGTAAATAATTTATAAATATAACAATCATCTATTTCATACTCGCCGGCCTGCCGCAAAATTTCTTCCTTCGTCCGCTCATACAAATCGCGCGTTTCAGTAGATAGGCAATACCATTCTGTTAAATACGTTCGTTGAGGCATGTCCACAACATCCTCAATTGATTTTTCATAAACATATGGCGACATTCTTTTTGTGAGATAATTTACGTTAGCACTCCGGACTATGTAACCTTTTTCTTTGTGATAAATCAGGTGGTTGCTTGCGAACTGATAGTATGTAGTATAATTAAAAATCAAGGGAGAAAGGAATGTGATTTGAGCCCATAAATCTTTTACAAATTTCGTTATGGGCGTTCCGGTCATAACAAGTTTATAAACTGCCTGCTTACTCAAGGCCAAAGCTCGCTGGGTCCTCTTAGCATAAGGGTTTTTTATATACGTTGATTCATCAAGAATCAACATAATTCTTTCATTGACTGTGCTAAGAGCGTTTGAATAGATTCTGTCGCTTTGACTTATTGAATCGATGCCGAAAACATGGAAGTCTCGCCCTTCTTCAAAATCGGTATGGGCTTTGACTTCCTCCAAAAAATTTTTGTATGTGGAAATCGGGGCAAGCCAAACAAATTTGTCAACTTTCCCCGCTTCCCGCCGCATATCAAATAATTTTAAAGCTGTGAGAGTTTTGCCGGTGCCCATGTCCATAAAAAGGGCACCGACCTTGACTTGCAATAGTTTTTCAATCGCTTCCTGTTGATGTTGGAATAGTTGAGTTTTAATCATCTCTCAACTCCTCTGGAATTTCATTGCTGCTTTCTTTGATACCCAGCACTTCAAGTAATTGTTCTGGCGAATGTTTATATTTTAAATAGGTTTTTACTGCATTTAAGACTTCAGCGCACTTTGATGAACCCAATTTCATCATTTCGCAATCGGAAGATATGAGGTAGAAAAATCTCCCATCTTCTGAGCGAATATCATATATTTCCCCTGGCGAAATATAATAATCGCACATAAGATAAGTTTCATATTGATCGTATGATTTATCAAAATCAATAAATATGCGCTCCAATGATTGCGATTTGTTATCATAAGTTAATTTTGCTACAAAGTGCGGCTTTTCATGTCTGCCATATCTTGTTTGGAAATGAATTTTTTTTCGCTCGGCGCATTGATCCACAAGAATTTCCAATTCCTCTATTTTCTTTTTCCGGTTCTTGATTATGACTTTTATTTCTGTCAACACTTTTTTAATTTCATCTTCACTCAATGTCGGCAAAAGATTTAAAATTTTATCTACTTTCTCCTTCATGAGGAAACTCCGTCTGTTGCAGATATGCTTTTACCTCAATGTAATATTCTTCGGCCACGACTTCCGGCAAGTACCCTTCGCCGCCCTCATTATGAAGATCATTATAATCTTCAAGGTATTTTTTCAGTTTATTTCTAGGCAATACCTTTACTTTGTTTTCTTCGATATTTTTGACCAGTGTTTTGTAAGCCTCGATTCGTTCGCGTTTTTCTTTTTCGGCTTTTTCTTTTGCCCTTTTTTCATTTAGGGCTATCAAGGCTTTTTCCTGATCTGCAGCTAGTTTGTAAACCATATTGCTACAGCCGTTAAATTCTCCCATATAAGCATCCTCACTAATTACGGTCATGAGGTCGTCGTGGGTGAGATGATCCAATTCAATTGCCTCTCCCAATCCAACAAGAATAAAATCTCTGACGTCTGCTCTATAATCTTTTTTTTCTTCATCTGTCAAAAATCTTGCGGACTGAATGCTAATCCCGTATGCAGGTGCCCATTCAACAACTCTGATTTTTTTCATTTTTATCCTCCTTTTTATATTTTTGATCAGGATTCTTCCTGTCAATTATATTATACCATCGTTTGTAGGTATATGCAATAACTTTTCCAAAAATGAAACCGTTTTCATTAGAAAAATAATAAAAAAGGCCATTTCTGACCTTAATCTTCTTTCCAAAATAAAAAAAAGCCCTCAGCTTTTGCTGAGAGCGTTGATTTTATCATTCAATGCAGTCATGCGATCCGCAAATGGATTGCTGAAGCTTGGAGGTGCCACCCCGTTTCTGAGAGGATTATCTTCTGTTGGACGGGTTGTGATAGAGATAATCTTCTCTGACGGGATCTGGACTGCTTCTTTCTTTGCTTCAACTACAGGTTCGGTTTTAAGATCGGCAGGGCCGACACCGAGCGGGATCTTCTTGAGATTGTCCTGCAGGGCGCGGTAATTGAGATCATTCCGGTTCTGCATGACGATTGTTAGCAACTTGACCCTTGACAGCGCAACTGTGTAGCCGCTTAGGATTGATGAAAAAATCAGCATGACCTGTGAAAACATAGCCAAGAGAAAGGTCTTATTAAAGCCTTGCCACATCAAAATATTTGATAAAACCGTCGAAACAATAAACATCATGATTTTCTTTCGGTTCTCTTTGAGGTTGAGCTTGAGTTCATCAATCTTGTATTGCCTCTGCTCCTGTTTGGACGCTGAGGGGTCTCCGATCAGATCCCGGAAATCGACGACCTGATATTTGTATCTTCCGTTAAGGACTTTCCGCAGGACCTTTCTAAGTTTCCCTATTTCGTTTTTTTGCCAAAAGAAAAGGAAAAACTTTCTGCTTCGGAGCTGCCGCTTCTTCACGAAATCATCAAAAGCAAACTTATTAGTGACGATATTTCTAGGATTGTCGAGATCTTCGATGTCGTCGACATCAAGCCCGTAAGTCACACTGTCCAAAAGCGCTTGGGCGGCGGTTTTTCTGTTTAATTCTGTTTCCTTTTCGGCCGCTTCTTTGATTTTATCCTGCAGATGCCAATCGTAAACATACTTCTGGATTTTTCTTTCCCGTTCTTCGGCTTCCCGGTATTTCCCTTTGGGAGTCTCTTTGAGTTTCCGGACAAATACAGACTTGCTGAAGTTATAGGAATACATCATCAAACCGAACGAAATCGATGTCGATATGTAGAACTTCGGATTCTTGAAAGTTTCAAACGAAAATTTAGTGCCGCTTAGAATGAGCGCCGCAAAAAAGGAGGCCAATATGCAGAAAACACCGACGAATATTGTCTCGACGTCAAAGAAGCCTTTTGCTTTTTCTTGTGCTTCCTGTTTTGCTCGTTTGAGATGCTCCTTACTCAGATTCATTCTCTAATTCCTCCAAAAGTTCTTTCTTTCTGATTTCGACATCGGCCTGTTCTTTGGCCAATTCCTCAATTCGGAGTTTGTACAGAAACTTTCTATTAATCGCATACTCTACCGTCTGCATTATTGTTCCAATCAACATGGAAATGCAGATAAACCAAACGGCTAGAGAACCCCGCTTTAGTGCTTTTTCGACAAGGACAACAAGGCAGCCGACCGTCGCAAAGGGTATGATGTTAAGGATGTTCCCAATGCAAACCTTAAGAGGGCCGGGCTTGAGTTCTTTGATTTTTGCCTTTATCTTTTTTGCGACGAAAAAGATGTAGATGATGCCAACGAAAAATCCAACGAAGGTCACGGAAACAACCGTACTGTTGCTCCTGATTGTGATAAGCTTTTCCAGAATCACAAAGAACGGAACAATGTAAATAAAAAAGCCTCCCAAATAATAGAGAAGGCGTTTTTTGAAGTACTGCCATCTGGTGATTTCGGTCATAGACCATCACCACCCGATTTTGATTTCGGTTGTTTCTTCGGCCGGGATTTCTTCTGGCTCAAAAAGTTCTTCCGGAATATTGTCCGGAACAGGCTCCAATTCGATTGGTTGCACGGTCAGCTTTTTCGCTTCTTCCAAAGTTTTTGTGATCTTGTCTTTATAGTCCACCCTTAGGTTCATGGCATCGATCATCGATGCAAAGCTGTCAAACAAAGCATTGATTTTATCTCTGTTGACCTCCATTTCTTGTTTATAGGCTTGGTACAGCTTCTTGTAATTACCGGATTCTGTCTTTGCAATCTCCAATTTCGCTTTTAATTTTTCCACTTTAACAGTCAATTTCCCTTTAAGCCAAAACCAAACAAAGGGAGCTACAATAGTAAGGATTGCAAGTAAAACCGCAGAGAAGGAACCCCATGACGGTGACTGGATAAAATCTCTTAACGCTTCCCAAAAACTATTGAGAGGGCCCTCCTCTACAACCGCAGGATTCTCCGGAACCGCAGGATCGCCTTCCGACGCATAAGCAAAAACCGGAGTGACAAGCGCAAGCAAAAGCATTATTGCAATTAGGATTTTAACGACTTTTTTCATTTTCTCACCTCTTTTAATAACCTAGTTCCTTTAAAATGTATTCCCAATCATCTAAAGATAAACGAGCGAGACCGTTTTTAAAATCTTCTATTGGCAAATTAACCTTTTCTGGTTTAAATTCGCCAGAGAAAAGAGAGGTTTTGTAGAAAGATAGCGTTATCCTTAGATTTTTATCGTAGTTTATATAATCAATATCAACATAGTTAATGTTGCTATAATTTAAACTTCGTTCTCCGACACCAACTAAAACAATAAACCCCGCCCCTTTTTCAGCTTTTATAAGATTGATTTCTGAATAGTCTTCTTCATAAATTATTAAATTTGCTTTTCCTTCATATAGTTTTTCGCCATAACTTAAATCATCAATATCTTCATCGTGAAGAGATAAACGATTTAGCAAATCTATAACGTCACCCCTAAAAATCGTGTTTTCTTTATCTTCACAACCTGCAAAAGCAAAAAACAACAAAACCAATATAATTAAAAAAAGTTTTTTCATTTAAAACCTTCCTTTCGATAATTCGTCCGCCAGCTCCTTGATGGCGGCGTTTGTGATCTGCTGATTGTTGTTTACAAGTTCAGCGATTTCAGCAAGTTTCCTGTTGATTGCTTGCTCAATCTGCGCATTTCTCTTCTCAAGCAACGCTATTCTCGCTATTAGATCTCTCACGGTGGTCTTTTCATCCAACGGAATATCCTTAAGCGATACAAATCCATGATTACATTTGCCGTTAATGTCAATGTCTTTAACGACATACACATATCCTTTTTGTATTTTTTTTGCCAATAGTATCAGTCTCCTTTATGCTTAAGCTAGCGGTTCTAACCCTTTAAAATATTCTTCAGGTGCTTCTATTTCTTCATAATATTCAGGCAAATCTACTCTTTCATAACCTAAAGAATAATCATTCCCTAAAAAGATTTCATTCCCCATAATGAAGCCGTCATGTTTTCTGCGGAACACTTTTCCTGCATCGGCTCGGATAACTGTAATATCTCGGTCATGAATATTTTTAATTTCCACTGTCATTTAATTATCACCTTCCATTTCGCTTATAGGATAAATATAATCTGCATAAGTAACCCAATTTGTAGCGGTTTTATACGCTTCGACACTTTCATCTGGAACATAGATTTTACAGATACTATTGATGTTATTAAAAGCAGATGTGCTTGCTAATGTTGGCGGAGTTGTTCGATTAAACACATATTTTAAAATGGAATAGCAAATCCGGAAAGCATAATCTGATATACTTGAAACACTTTCGGGAATAACAATGTCTGTTAAGGAATAGCAATGTTGGAAAGCATAACTCTCTATGCTTGAAACACTTTCGGGAATAACAATGCTTGTTAAGGAATAGCAATAGCCGAAAGCATTAGTCCCTATACTTGAAACACTTTCGGGAATAACAATGTCTGTTAAGGAATAGCAATTGGTGAAAGCACTACCCCCTATACTTGAAACACTTTCGGGAATAACAATGCTTGTTAAGGAATAGCAATTGGTGAAAGCACTACCCCTTATGCTTGAAACGTTATTACCAATAAATAAATACATTAGCATATTTCTTTGTGTTTGTTGTGCCCCGCCTACAAAAACAGAATTTGTATTACCATTGCCAAAACCGTATTCTCCACTCCCGCTGCTAATCCATATTTTTATTTCATAATCACCATAATCAGAATAAGTATGAGAAGTATTGAAATCGCCAATATTTGTATGAGTGGTAGTGATATTATCACCCCAATCAATACTTAATGTGCTTGTATCTGTTTTGTTTAAATATAAAGATACGTTTTTTCCACTTGCTACAGTAAGCCTAACAAAAGCGTGAGTTTTGCCATCGGTTGGAATATAAATTGCACCTATATCCTTGTTTCCGGTTATATTTGTATAACTATTATTCCAACCTTGAAAAGTAAGAGCAGGTCTTTTGTTGGTTGCTTCAGAGTAATCGGG
>DATCJR010000159.1 GCA_036562685.1 Clostridia bacterium
TGCAGTGCGCTTTGGATTTGGTCCTAAAAAAATATTCAGACTTGCAAAATATGCTTTTAAAGAATTGTACTCAGATGAAATAATCAAAAAATGGCTTACAGTTTTTTATAAAAGATTTTTCGCCAATCAATTTAAAAGGTCCTGCATTCCTGACGGACCTAAGGTGGGCAGTGTATCATTATCTCCAAGAGCAGACTTTAGAATGCCCAGTGATGCTAGTGTAAAGGTTTGGCAAAAGCAGCTTGAAATGTTATAATTTTATAATAATTTTATAGTTGTTAAATCTGCTTTAACACAAAAGAAAATAAGGGCGGTAAATGCGTAATGGTTGTTGAAATCAAACAAGATGAGCTCAAAAGAGAAATTACTAAAGACATATTGTCAACGTTACCTCAATGGTTTGGAACATCCGAAGCTGTTCAAATATATGTAAGACAATCTAGTAATTCACCTTTTTTTGCTTATGTTGTTGATGATAAATATGTAGGACTTTTGTTTTTAAAAGTACATAATGATTATTCTGCTGAAATATGTGCAATGGGTGTTTTGGAAGATTATCGCCGCCAAGGTATTGGCAGAGCTTTAATGAATAAATGTCTAGAATATTGTGAGCAAAATAATATAGAATATTTGCAGGTTAAGACATTAGACAGCAGTTTTCCTGATTATTATTTTAAAATAACACGTGATTTTTATACAGCGATGGGTTTCAAACCGCTTGAATGTATTCCTAGTTTGTGGGATGAAGAAAGCCCTTGTCTTATTATGATAATGCATGTAAAATGTCACGAAAAATAAGCTAATAGATTGTTTTATTTTTTATTAATTATTTTTTGTCATTACAAAAAATTTCCAAAAATATAATATAAACTGTGTGTAAAAAAAATTTGCCGATAGGCGTTTTTGACAGCGGAGTAGGTGGCATAAGTGTTTTAAAAACTTGTGTCAGTATTTTGCCATATGAAAATTTTATTTATTTTGCGGATACCAAAAACAGTCCTTATGGAAATCTTGATGACCAGACAATCACTCAATTAACATTTGAAGCTGTAGACAGACTTATAATGATGGGTGTAAAAAGTGTAGTAATTGCTTGTAACACAGCAACGGCTGCTGCTATCAATGCCCTTAGAAGTAAGCATAACATCAAAATAATTGGCATTGAACCAGCGATTAAACCTGCTTGTTTATATATAACTGAAGGAAAAGTTCTTGTAATGTTGACTAACGCCGCGTCCAATCAGCCCAAATTCAAAGCATTGGTAGAACGCTGCGGTCAGGACAAAATAATCGTATTGCCATTAAAAGACTTGGCTCATTTAATAGAAAATAATATTGGAAACTTTTCTGCTCTTAAACAGTATATCCACGAACTTTTAGAGCCATATAAAAATCTAGAAATAAAAGCTATTGTTTTGGGATGCACGCATTATCTTTTTGTAAAGGATATTGTATCTGAATTTTTTGACGGAATAAAAATATTTGACGGCAATATGGGTGTTGCGCAGAATTTAAAAAACACATTAATATCCGAGAATATTTTTAATGACAGTTGCAAATCGGGATATATTGAGTTTTTTTCTTCAGACCCAAAATACGAACAGTTATATAAAGATTTTTGGCAAAGCATAATACATAAAAAGTTTTGA
>DATCJR010000160.1 GCA_036562685.1 Clostridia bacterium
ATGGCATAACAAAGCTAAGTGCAACCAAAACGGCTGTAATGGCAATGGTCTTGGTTTTATTTTTATTCATTATTTTATCCTTTAAAATTAAAAATTTTGTTTTCAAACTTTAGTCTATCATATTGCAAAATAATTTTCAAATCATATAATAGTAATGTATTGATTGCATATAGCAACTTAATGTTTTTATGATATAATATATAATAATAACTAAAATAGTGCATAAATTTATTCTTCAAAAAGGCAACAATTACCGTAAATTCGGCTAAAAAATTTTGATGAATAATGCTTTTAAAATTAGGAGTTTTGTGATAATATTATCTTTGCAATCCTAATAGTCGGGGTGTGGTGCAGTTGGTAGCACGCTTGGTTCGGGACCAAGAGGTCGTGAGTTCAAATCTCGCCACTCCGACCATTTTTTTTATATTTTTAAGAAGTTTTACATAATTTACATTGTATAAGATATTGACAAAGCTGCTAGTATCATTTACTCTTAAATCAATCAATTTTAATAGGTATAACAATGAAAGATACTTACAATATAAATTATTTTATAGATACAATAAATGAAGTTTTAAAAGAACCTCAAGTCCATAAGATGGACAATTTTTTTCATCACGGAAATATAACGACTCTTAGCCATTGTATATCAGTAGCATATTACAGCTATATTATGGCTATCAATTGTCCATTTAAAGTTAATGTAAGAAGTGTTATAATTGGTGCAATGCTGCATGATTTTTATCTTTATGATTGGCACGATAAGAACAAAGAAATTAACTGGCATGGCTTTAGACATCCAAAAATTGCATTAACCAATGCGCAAAAATATTTTAATCTTAATGAAATAGAAAAGGATATAATTTTAAGGCACATGTGGCCGCTTACAATAATACCGCCCAAATATTTGGAGTCTTTTATCGTAAGTGCGGCTGACAAAACTGTAACCGTAATGGAAACCTTTAAGTTATTTAACAAAAAATTTCTGATGGTTAACAAAAGATTGGCTTTAATTAATTCAATTGATATAACATAATTTCGATAAACAAAAAGGGGAGAAAATGTTTCCTGAACTTGATTTGGGTTTGTTTACGATTGATATGTATACCGTGATGATAATCATCGGTATGGTTGCTGCGATGCTGATGTTTATGCATCTGTCAAAAAAAGGTCAATTACCTGACGATGTCAGCAGAAGATATTTGCAGATAGTTTTGCTTGCGGCGATAGTAGGGTTTGTAAGCGCTATATTATTTCAATCTGTTTATGATTTTTTCAAAACAGGAAAGTTTGCAATCGGCGGAATGACCTTTATGGGCGGTCTGATTGGCGGGGTTTTAGCGTTTTTTGTGTTGTTTAAGTTTATGGCGACCAAAGACGAAAAAACATATCTTAGGGTATGCGCGGAATATATTTTGATTTCCATAGTGGTAGCACATTTCTTTGGCAGAATAGGATGCTTTTTTGCAGGATGCTGCTACGGAAAAGAGACGCAGTCCTTTTTGGGCGTTAATTTTCCTGGCGTTGGGCATGTGCATCCCACTCAG
>DATCJR010000161.1 GCA_036562685.1 Clostridia bacterium
CCGCCTGAAGTAAGATTGCTTTTAAATAACGGAACAATTGCTATAACAATACACCAGCCCATTGCAATATAACATAGCAAATTAATTTTTTCATATTTTTTTAGATCAATAGCTGTTAAAACAATAGACAAAATTGCGGCACCCCAAACTACTCCAAAAATAGCCCATCCCCAGCCGTTGCTGTAATCTCTCAATGTTACTAGAGTATAAGGAGTATAAGTTCCTGCTATTAACAAGCTTATAGAACAATGGTCAAATACACGAAAAACTTTTTTGCCCTTTCCAATAGGCAATGCATGATACAAGGTTGACATAGTATATAAGATTATTAATGTAGCACCATATATTGAACAGCTTACTACTTTCCACGGCGTCAAATCATGTGAAATAGCTGAAAATACTACGCATAATACTAATGCAGCTACTGATAATGCCGCGCCTACACAATGTCCAACCCAACTGAAAATTTCCTCTCCTTTTGTATAAGAAGGTAAGGTTATTTTGGAAGTTTTTATCTCCTTTGAAGTATTAGATTGTTGTTCTTGCATATTACTCTCCTTTTGTTATGTATACCAAGAAGAAAAAATCTTTCTAATTGCTTATTCTCAAAGTATTTGATGTTGCTATAAGATCTACTCCTTCATCAATTTCTTTAAAAACAACATCTCCTATAGAAATAGGAGCTGAAATTGAAATCTTTGAGATTTTATTTAAAACTATTTTTACATGTTCTTTAGGAATGGGAGAACTGGTCTTTACAGGCAAGACAGGTTTGTCTCCACCTATTACTTTAACAAGAGAAGTTACTGTACGCTTAGGAGCAGTAAATTCTTGTATTCCAAATAATTCTCCTCGTTTGCAATTATTACCTTGAACGGTTATGTTGTCCTTATTGCTAAACACCTTAAGTTTACAGCTCATAGGACATTTTATACATACAAACTCATTCATTTCTCTCTCCGCATATTATTTCTAAATCGCCTTTTATATCTCTCCCATTAAGAATAATGGGTTGCATTTCGCCATGAATAAGAATATTAAAGTTTTTATGATAAATAACTTTATCATTACATTTCACACATATAAAGGCCGGCTTTAGTTTTTTGTTAACCCTAACATAAAGTTTTACATTATCATCCGTTTTACGGATAAGGTTTGGCATTGTATATTTTGTATCCTGTTTGCTTATAACCTTAAAAATTGGCTCATTATGATAATAACCATTTATTGCATATTTTGCAGCACCCAACCCAGCAATACGTGCTTCATCAGTAACATAATCTGCAAGGTCATGCACATACAAAACATTGCCGCAGGCATATATACCTTTAACTGACGTCTGGCAATATTGATCAGTTATCGCTCCGCCACTTGCAAAATTTAACTTTACCCCGGCATTTTGAGTAATCTCATTTTCTGGAACAAGTCCTGCTGCAAGAATTAATGTATCACATTCTACTATTTGCGCTTTTTCATAAATAACATTTCCGTTTTCATCAATAGGCGCTATTTTGACTCCTGTCAATCTTTCTTTACCTAACACTTCTATTACTTTTGTAGACAAAAGCATAGGTATGTTCAAGTCGTTAATACATTCAGCAACATTTTTAGACAAACCCATATAATAAGGCCGTGATTCGACTACCATCTTTACCTTAGCACCCTCATAGGTAAATCGCCTTGCCATTATAAGCCCCAAATCGTATGTACCCATAATGACTATATTTTTGCCTACAAGCTTGCCATTAAGTTTTAACAATCTTTGGGCTGTACCTGCTGTAAAAATACCGCTTGGACGAGTTCCCGCTATATCCAAAGCCCCTCTGGGCTTTTCTCTGCATCCTTGAGCAAGAACGACAGCTTTGGCTTGAATTTCAAGCAAGCCATGTTCTTCGCTAACGGCGGTAACTAACAAATTAGAATCCACGCTTAAAACATAAGTGCCGTAAAAAATCTCAATTTCTTTATCGATTTCATTTATTATCTTTTGGGCATATTCTGGACCGGAAAGTTCTTCATTATATAATCTTTGACCAAAACCAGTATGAATACACTGGTTCAAGATTCCGCCCAAAACTTTTTCGCGTTCAATTAAAACAACCTTATTTGCTCCGCTGCTTTTTGCTTCTTTGGCGGCTTCAATTCCAGCAGGGCCACCACCTATGATACATACATCAACTTTCATGTAAGTCACCTCTAACGTCACTGTCTATTATGTAAGAATTGCCGCCAAACTTGGTTATTTTTTCAACCTTTACACCTAATTCTCTTGACATTATTTCCAATATCTTAGGAGTACAAAAAGACCCTTGACATCTGCCCATAGTAGCCCTGGTACGCCGTTTTACGCCGTCGACTGTTCTTGCACCTCTTCTAACAGCTTCAATGATTTCTGCCTCTGTAATAACTTCACAACGGCAAACAATGTTAGAATATCTTTTGTCTTTTCTTATCAACTCAATTTTTTCTTGATTTGATGCAGATTTGAAATTTATAATTCTTTTTCTTCTTGTCGAATATGTTTTTTTCTTTTTGTAATCAAATAACGAACATATATATTTTGCTATTGCAGGTGCGCTTGTAAGGCCGGGAGAACAAATTCCAGCAGCATTATAGAAGTTTTTAATCTTGGATTCGCCCAAAATAAAATCACCTGTGCTAGGTATAGCTCTTATTCCAGAAAAAGAACCTATCTGCCTATTATATGGTAAATCTTTGATAATCTTTTGAGCAGAAGATTTCAAGACATTAATACCTTCAGTCGTCGTTGACTTATCAAGTTTATCTTCAATATTTTGTGCTGTAGGTCCAATAAAGAAATTTCCATCTATTGTAGGTGACACCAATACGCCCTTTCCCATCTTAGTCGGAACTTGAAATATAGGTCGATTGACTGGTGTTGGACGATCAAATATAATGTATTCTCCACGCCTAGCTGTAATTGAAAAGCTATCATCTCCTACCATCTTTGCGATTTTGTCTGCAAAAACACCAGCACAATTAATTATCTTTTTTGCTTTGATGGTTTGTCCTGATGAAGAAGTTATCTCAAAAAAATCATTATTTGATTTTTTTATATCAGAAACACAAAATTCAAAATAATATTTAGCACCATTAAGTTGAGATATTTCCATAAGTGCGACATTAAGTTCATAAGGATTGATAATGCCCGCAGTCGGAGTCCATAAAGCAGCTATTGCATCTTTGTTTATACTGGGTTCCAGTTCATATAATTTTTGCTGTCCAATAATTTGAATTTTTTTCAGTCCATTATTTATTCCGCGAATTTTTAAAATTTCAAGCTGATTAACATCCTCTTGATTAAAAGCTAAGACAAGCGAACCGCAGCGTGCCATAGGTACATCAAGTTCTTCGCAAATTTGGTCAAACATAATGTTGCCTTCATAATTGAACTTAGCCATTAATGTACCTGTTTCACAGTCGTGCCCAGCATGCAAAATTCCGCTGTTGGCACCAGTAGCTCCCATTGCTACATCAATATTTGCTTCTAAAACTGCAAGTTTTATATCATATTCTGCTAAAATACGAGCAATAGAACAGCCTATTACTCCCGCACCTATTATTGCAATCTCATACATAATCTTGCCTCAAATTTATAGATTTAGATTATTATATCATAGTAAAATATCTTTAAGCATATTGATATTATAAATTTTGGTCACAAAAAAACAAAAGGGCTTTTAACTTAGCCCTTTTGAAATATTTTTTTAATTGATATCTTACTTTTCTTTAATCTTTCTAAATCTAAAGAAGTAAACACCAACACCAACGATCAAAACAATTGCAGT
>DATCJR010000162.1 GCA_036562685.1 Clostridia bacterium
GGTCGAAGAAGCTCAAAAATACGGCAAAGTTACTATAACTGATGACCTAAATCAAGCCGCTGTCAATGCCGATGTTATCTATACAGATGTATTTTTTAGCATGGGACAGCAGAAAGACGAAAAGAAGTATAAGGCACTCATGCCCTATCAAATTAATCAAAGTATTATGCAAAAAGCAAAAAAGGAAGCTGTCTTTATGCATTGCCTACCCGCTCATCGCGGAGAAGAAGTAACAGCAGATGTAATAGATTCGCCTGCTAGCGTAGTTTTTGAACAGGCAGAAAACAGAATGCATGTTCAAAAGGCGATCATGACACTTTTGATGAAGGACTAAATATGCTTGAAATAAAAAAGGCCCAAATTGATGATGCTGAATGGATTTTGAATCTGACACACAAGGCATTTTTAGTGTATCAGCAAGCACTAAATCCAGCATCAAATTATATATCTCCTGCTCTTTTGGAAACTTTGGATGATGTAAAAAACGATATAACCAACAACCATGTATATGTTGCTTATCTTGACGGTCATCCGGTAGGTTCGATAAGATTTAAGGCTTTGTCAGATAAATTGGCTTATATATACAGGTTTGGAGTTGACCCTGAGCTTAACAATAACGGTGTTGGAAGCGAACTTATCAATAAAGTTATAGATGAATGTACCAAAACGGGATATAAAGCAATAGCTTTGCATACCAACTCAAAATATTATAAATTGGCAAAATATTATTATGGCAGAGAATTTTATGTTCATTCAACCGACTTTTCAAAAGGCTATATAAGAGCGTTATTTATAAAAGACCTAAACGGAGAAAATGTCGATTTAACCCCAGCTTTTTCTCTATAAAAAAATTTTAAGACCGTCAAATTGACGGTCTTTTTTATTATTCTTGAGACAATTCGTCAAGCGAAAGAGAAAAAGCATCTAAAAAATTATCCAAAAAGTATTTTACTTCTGGAAGATTGAATCGCGCAATTTCTTTTTCGATACTTGCTTTGGCTTTTCTAAATTCTGTATTGCCTGCCTTTAATTCATCAATGCATTTTATTAACGCACAAATCTTATCTGCAGCTTTTAATAGTTTGTATTCGTATGATGATGTATCAGGCTTAATTATGTCAATATAATATTCTCTTAGTTCTTGCGGCAAATAGCCTAAAAGTTTGTCTTGAGCAATATCTTCTAGTTCTTTATATGCCGAATTAAGAGACATATTATAATATTTTATAGGTGTAGGCAAATCGCCCGTAATCACTTCGGAAGCCTCATGAAAAGTTGCAAGCGAACAGATATAATCAGGATTAATATTTCCTCCAAAAACAGCATTATTAATTACGCCAAGACAGTGCCCTATCATTGCGACCTGTTGACTGTGTTCTGATATGTTTTCAGGTACTGTGCTTCGCATAAGACTCCAGCGTTGTATATATTTCATACGGTTTAAAAACGCAAAAAAACTGTTCATTTGCCTAAGCTTCCTCCTTTTTTTTTGATTATATCATAATGAAATAATCAAAAAATAGTTTTTATATAAAAAATTATATATTTTATATAAATAAGATTGATATTTAATACAAAAAAAAGAATTAATTATTAATATTTTGTCAATAAATACATAAGCTTGACAATGTATTAATTATGATGGTATATTTAATTGGTTGTATTTTAACAATAAGTTTATTATGATTTGAAAATACTATTGTATTTTATCAAATATTTTACTATAAGATTACGAGGTTTTACTTATGGAGTACTTACTGGAGGGAATCCGAAATTTTAATTGGCAATATGCAGTAATGTGGCTTATAGGCGGTGTCTTGATTTACTTAGGTATAAGAAAAAAGATGGAACCGTCTTTGCTGATACCTATGGGCTTTGGCGCAATATTAGTCAACATTCCTCTTTCGGGTGTTTTGGGGGAAAGTGGAATTATTGAATGGCTCTTTAAGGGTACAATTGAAGCATCAGAAGCACTACCCTTACTACTCTTTATAGGAATTGGTGCAATGATAGACTTTGGTCCATTGCTTTCTAATCCTAAACTGTTGTTATTTGGTGCTGCGGCTCAATTTGGTATATTCGTTACAATTTTGGCAGCAGCGGCAATTGGTTTGATCCCTGGTGTACATTTTACCCTTGCTGACCTTGCCTCAATAGGTATTATTGGTGCTGCAGATGGTCCCACTGCTATATATGTTGCAATAAAGAGCGGTACAAAATATTTTGCACCTATAACTGTGGCGGCTTATTCATATATGGCGTTAGTTCCGATTATCCAACCTCCTGTTATCAAACTTGTTACAACAAAGAAAGAAAGACTTATTCGTATGGAATACTCACCTAAGAGTGTTTCTAAGGTTACTAAAATTTTGTTCCCTATCATAGTTACTGTAGTAGCTGGTTTGATCGCTTATCAATCAGTTGCGCTTGTAGGTTTCTTGATGTTTGGAAATCTTATAAGAGAATGCGGAGTTTTGGATTCTTTGTCCGATACAGCTCAAAAAG
>DATCJR010000163.1 GCA_036562685.1 Clostridia bacterium
ACAACTATGGGCTGCGGTATTGGTCAAGTAAACAGAATATGGGCTGTTAAGCAGGCTATAGAACATAGCGGCGGATATGAAAAAACAATAGGTGCTGTTTTGGCAAGTGATGCTTTCTTCCCTTTTTCAGACAGTATAGAAGAAGCACACAAAGCAGGCATTGCAGCTATTATTCAGCCGGGGGGATCTACCAGAGATCAAGAAAGCATAGATGCTTGCGATCGTTACGGAATTGCAATGGTATTTACCAAGATGCGTCATTTCAAGCATTAATTTAAACGGGATCAAGTATGGAAAAGAGATATAATGTTTTGGTTGTAGGCGGCGGCGGTAGAGAACACGCAATAGTATGGGCACTTAAAAAAAGCCCCAAAATAGACAAATTATATTGCGTTCCGGGAAATGCAGGAATAGCGGAATTAGCCTATTGTGAAGACATTGCCGCAACCGATATTGAAGGAATACTCGGATTTTTGGACAGGCACAAAGACATAAATTATGTCGTGGTTGCGCCTGATGATCCGCTTGCTTTGGGACTTGTCAATATCCTTAATCAAAAGGGTTATATGACATTTGGACCTACCAAGGAAGCGGCTATTATTGAAAGTTCAAAGGCGTTTTCCAAAAACTTAATGAAAAAATACAACATACCCACTGCTGATTATCAGGTTTATAATGACTATAACAAGGCATTGGAGTATATAAAAACTGCAAAATATCCTTTGGTTGTCAAGGCCGACGGATTGGCTTTGGGCAAAGGCGTTATTATTTGCGATGACTTTGATACAGCATATAACGCAATTAAGGATATGATGCAAAACGATAAATTCGGCAATTCAGGACACACTGTGGTGATTGAAGAATTTTTAAAAGGGTTTGAAGTAAGTGTGTTGGCGTTTACAGACGGAAAAACCATTGTTACAATGCCGCCTAGTCAGGATCACAAAAGAGTGTTTGATTATGACAAGGGTTTGAATACGGGAGGCATGGGTGCGTTTGCTCCAAGCAAGAAGTTTACAGACAAGATGTATGACTATGCAAAAAGACATATTTTTGAACCTACCATAAAAGCGCTTGAACGTGAAAACAGACCATTTAGCGGAGTTATATATTTTGGATTGATGGTGGATGGGGACGACATAAAAGTTTTGGAATATAACGCGCGATTTGGTGATCCCGAAACTCAAAGCATATTGCCGCTTTTGAAAACTGATCTGTTTGAAATCTTTTTGGCGGTCAGCGAAAAAAGACTGGATAAAATCAAAATCGAATGGAGCGATAATTTTGCGGTATGTGTAGTTATGGCTTCTGGCGGTTATCCGCAGGAGTATAAAAAGGGCGAGCCGATAGAGATTGGACAGCTAGAAGACAATGTAATTGTATTTCATGCAGGCACCAAACTTATAGACAACAAGTTTATAACCAACGGCGGAAGAGTGCTGGGAGTTACGGCAGTTGCTGATAGTATGGATAAAGCAAGACAAGCGGCTTATGAATCTGTCAAAAACATTTATTTTAATAATGCACATTACAGAAAAGATATAGGAATAAAATAATGGAAAAAGAAATTATATACAGGTTATATGTAGAGAAAAAGCAAGGCTTTAATGTAGCCGCAAAAAAATTAAAATCCGACCTTAACCGTTTGCTTAG
>DATCJR010000164.1 GCA_036562685.1 Clostridia bacterium
ATTGGTCGATCTTGTTATGACTGAAGGCAGTACCAAAAAATATATAAAGAGCATTATGTCAATAATAACGCTTTTTATAATTTTGTCCCCCATACCGGCATTGCTTAATAAAAACTTTGATTTTTCAAATATTTTTGACGGCAATGAAATTCAAGCAGACACCAGAATAATTCAAAATGTAAGCTCGCAGCAAATATCAATATTGGAAGAGTCTTTAGAAAAAAAATTGAACTCAGATGGATATAAAAATGCAAATGTTAGACTAATTGCTGCTATAGAAAATAATGTTTTAAAAATCAAAGCAGTAAGCATTGATATTTTTAAATGCGAAATAAAAAAAGAGTCATCAACTTATGAAAAGATAAAACAAAAAATAAGGGAATATCTAAACGATAATAATATAACGGTGATTGTATATGGATGAAAAATTTATCAAACAGGTGTATATTTCAGGCGGTTCAGCACCTATTCAAAATTCGCCTAAAAAATCCTTAGAAGAAAAAAATATCAAAATCCAAAGTGTTGACGGTCGCAGAGAAAATGTTCATGTGATATCGCGACCTGAAGATTCAAAGATTAGTAAAAAAAAAGAAAGTCAATTTCAATCTAAGAGTGATGAGACGCAAATTCCCAATAAGATTTTTTTAACAGATGATAAATTTTCTACTCCCAAAACTGATAAAGATAGTGAAAAGAAAAAAGGAATATGGGAGAAAATAAAAAAGATAAAGAATATTGAGATATATATTGCAATAGCATTTGTTGTAATTGTATTGCTTATATATTTTAGTTCTAGTGTATCATCATGCTCATTTAACAATAGAACTACGACAAGTGATGATGGGTATACTTCCGCATATGACTATTGCTTAGAAACTGAAAAAAGATTGGCAAAATTACTTTCTAGCATTGAGAATGCGGGCAAGGTTGATATAATGATAACTTTTGAAAGCACGCCCGAACGTGTTATTGCCTATATAACAAGTTCCAGTAAGAGCATCTCAACAGGAGGTGATGGCGGTTATAACGAAAATGATCAAAACTCGTCTAGTCCTCAAATTATTTATGTTTCAGGTAACCAAATTCCGCTTATTTTAAAAGAACTTTCGCCTAAGGTTATAGGAGTTTTAATCGTTGCCGAAGGCGCTGATGATGTAAAAGTAAAGTTGGACATTATCAATGCGGTATCAGTATTGCTTAATATAAGCAAAGATCAAATAAAAGTACTAACTATGAATAAAGGGTAATCAAACTTAATAAACATATTATATATACCAAATATGGAGGGAATAATTTTTATGCTAAGCAAAAAAAAGAAAATTATTATATTAGCAGGAATGCTGGTATTATTAGTAATTACTGGAATATTAAATGTAGTTTTAAATCAAACCACTAAAGGCACTAAGGATACACCTGTAGTAGCTGGAAATTTCTTTGAAACTTATAGAAGCGATAGATTAGAAACCCGCAATCAGACAATAATGTATCTTGATGCTATTATTAACAGTGAAGCTTCTTCAGAAGCTGATAAAGCTGCAGCGCAAGCCGAAAAACTAAAAATAGCAACAGCCATGAACCAAGAATTGGTAATAGAAGGTCTAATTAAGGCACAAGGCTTTGAGGACTGTGTTGTTACTACCGGAGCAAATATTAATGTTATAATAAAATCTGATCCTTTAACAGAGGATGAATTAATTCAGATTTTGTATATTGTTACTGAAGAAACAGGAAAACAACCGTCTGAAATAAATATAATCCCTATATCATAAATTTTAAACTCTTGTTTTTATAAATGATATATGCTAAAATATTTACATTAAAGACTAGGAGAAAAAATGGGTGGTAAGAGCCTGCAATCGAATCATACAGGTAGTACCATTTATGGCAAAAATGTAATTTTGTCCATAATCACTCTTGCTGCAAAAGAGATTACAGGTGTTGTGTCTTTGCAGGGCAAGGGAGTCAAAATTGACATTGATGAGGACAACAACATTTCTGTTGATGTTTTTTTGAAGATACTTTACGGACACAGTGTCTCCGATGTCGCTTTTCGTGTTCAAGAGAACATAAAGCGAAGCGTGGAGACTATGTCTGTTTATAGAGTTAGCACCATTAATGTAAATGTATTAGAAGTGGGTTTTGAAGAATAAGTTTGTTTCAAAAGATAGCATAGAAAAAGCCTTCACTATCAAAGCAATTGTGGTGAAGGCTGCCCTAATGGAGGAGTTTTTGTGAAAAGACCTATAGAGAAAATCTTATTAATTCTCAATTCGTTAATAGGTTTGATTTTTATAGGCAGCGTAGTAATTTCTAAAATACCGCTGTTTAAATTAAACATATTGGACAAGTATTTAAATTACAGTTTTGGTAAAGGCGGAATTTTGATTACAGCTTTTGTTTTGGCTGGTGTTTATTTGATATTATCAATATTACTTATCGTAAACAGATTGAGATTTACCAATAACTCAATATATGTTTATGGAGAGTCCTCTATAGGTGTAACTTCACATAATATAAAAAAGATAGCAAAATCCGTTTGTAAAGAAATTGAAGGAATAAAATCAGTTAACATAGATATACAGTTGGGAGAGTTTGGTAACTGCTTGTTAGTTAATGCCAAACTTTATGACGGCTATGATTTTCAGGCTTTGGTTGGAAAGCTTCGTCCTAAACTTGAAGAAGCTATCACCATGAATTTGGGCATAAAGTTTCCTTCTTACAAGTTTGCTGATGGAAATGTTTTGTTTGAATTTGGGGCACCTTATGCTGGTGTAGGAATAGATTTGGACGTTGAAAAGCCTAGCAACAATGAGGTTGTAATGCCTGAATCTCCCAAAACTATGGAGCCTGTTAAAAAGTCTGAAGAAGACATTGAAGATACTTTTGTTGCGCCCGTTGAACCTTTTGATGTTGAGACTGACGAAATTCAAAAGGATAATGTATTTCCTGATGTTGATTTTGAGCCTCAAGAGCCTGATGTGTTTACAGAAGAACATTATGAACCAGAAGAGACTTTGGCTCCGGATCAATATTCTATACCTTACACAATGGCTAATAAGGGAATGATGCCTTCTTCATTTGAAAAGAAAGAGGAAAGAAGAACAGAATATTCAGATCCTTTTGGATCAGTCAACACAATATCTTCTGGCAAGGCATATAATCAATTTCAGGCACCCAAAACGAGTGCTACTCAAAGTAATGTTCAAAAGCCTTTGCAGGCGGCTTATGACAATATAAATAATGAAATTCAAAAACAGAGCATGATGCAGCAGCAGAAGATCATGCAAAATGCTGAAAGGATGAAAGAGACATCAAGACCCGAACAACAGACACAATTTGGTCAAGGTGTAAGACAGCCTTTGCGTCCCACACCTTCAGCAGTACAAGGTCAAAAGCCTATGGGCAATTCTGTACCGTCATCACAGTCTGTTCAAAATTCTGTACCGCCTCAAAGACCGAGGCCTCAAGAAGCACAACCTAGACCTAATATGGCTTATCAGGGACAGAGACCTTATCCTCAAAGGCCTACATCTATGAGTGTAAGACCTACTCCTCATAGCGCCAATACTGCAGTATCTCAAAATAGCGGTATTCCTGCGTCTTCTCAAATTAATTCAAATCAAAATAATGCACAAAGAAGGCAACAGGCGCCTCAGAGGTCGGCACAAACAAAACTTTCAAAAGAAGATGTATATGCTAGAATTAATGCTA
>DATCJR010000165.1 GCA_036562685.1 Clostridia bacterium
TTCTTATCCTGCTATGATTGATATAAGCAAGGATAATTATGTTTATAATAACTTTCAAAATGAACTGTATGCTTACAGACTTTTAGATGTTGCCAGCGTCAATAATAATGCCCTATTGATATTAAGTAATGAAAACAGAAATAACGCAGCGGCTTTTGTCTATTATTCTTCCTTGGGATTTTCTAAAGTCAATCATATAGCAATAGACAATGTAAATAACGCAAAGATAATAACCGATGAAAATTACGCTCTAGTATATTTTGGGGGCAACACGCCTATATACTATATAATCTATCAAAATATGAATTATCCTATTAGTACTCTTAATAAAACTCTACTTGCTCCATATAAGTTTTTAAATATTAAAAAAGGTGTTTTGATATTATCTAAAGAAAGCAATCAAAAACAACTGCTGTATTTAAGAAATCAAAAAATTAATATCGCTGATTTGAGTATTATAAAAGATATTAATGCGTTTTGTATTTTTAATGATTATTTTATTAGTGCATGCAATTATCAAAATAAAAATTCAAAAGACATAAAAGTGCATTTTTCTAAAATTACGCCGTATTACTTTAACAAAAAAAGCATCTCATAAAAGATGCTTTTAATTATCTTTTTTGGTTCTAGGCGTTATTTGAGATATAATTTTTTTGGAAAGTTTAAGAAAAGACTTTTTTCCTTTTTTGTGATAAGAAATATCATTCTTCCAGCCAAAAGGAATTTCATCTTCATTGGCATCAGCTATTTTAAATGATATGATCGGTTTTTTGGCAGTAACAGATGAAAAATCTGTTTGTGCTTCGATATTCATATTTTTACCTTTCATCATTTTTCTTAAAACAGTTTTTATTCCTCTTTTGTTAATAGCTTCTGACATTCTCTCTCCCAAAAACACTCCTAATAGTTATACTAATTAACATTATATAATATTTTTTTGACAATTTATCATTATTTATAAAATTTTTTTGATTTTTTGCTGTTTTTATCTATTAAAGCTTGGATACAAATTTGTTTTTGTTTTTATTCAAAAGGAATTTAAGTTTTTCGCCATCGTTTTTGGAAAACTTCAAAGGCGTGCTTGTTCCCGACAAAGTCAAAGCACCGTTTCGGTTGTTTGAAACAATGACTTTGTTTCCTTTCTTTTCAAAATAAAAATCATAAAGATGATGCCAGTCCAAAAAATAAACTGCTGTATATATACCGTCATTGACCACTGCGCTTTTCGCTATCGTCATCATAATGCTTATTGACATTATGCAACATATAATAATAAAAAGCAAAAGCATTGTTATTCGCACATATAGCGTATTCATGTTCCATATAGAATACAGCTCTTTGGTTAAAAATTTGCCTTCAGGTTCAATCATTAAAAAAATGCAGATTATCGCAGTAAAAGCAAGTAATATATCTAGCAGCCAATAAAAAAACTTATTGGTCTTAAGAGATATTATTGTTATAGAATATTTGAGTCTATGCTGGTGTTTTATAGTTTTTACCAAAAAAAACACAGTGCCTGCCAAAACAATTCCGGCAACACTAGACAAAAGAGATATTAAAATTTTAGGCATGTGTCCAGACATAATTAACCCAATAAATAAAAACCGAAATTAAAATTTCGGCTTTTATTATGATAACATATTAATATGTTTTTATCAAGGATTATAAAAATCAGTTTTTACTACTTAAAATATTGAACGCCTGAATAAAAGATTTTCATATCCATATTTAAGTCAATATTTTTATAGCCTTTTTGACAGCGTTCTATATGCGCCATTTTGCCAAGTATTCTGCCGTCAGGACTGATTATTCCCTCTATTGCACAAACAGAACCATTAGGGTTATAAGGCATATCTGCTCGCGCAACGCCGTTTTCGTCGACATACTGGCTAAATATCTGACCATTCTTCTCCATTAATTCTAAGTCATTTTGGCTTGCAAAAAATCTGCCTTCGCCATGAGAAATGGGCGTGCCATAGATGTCACCTAATTTAACAAAGTTAAGCCAAGGCGAATTAACTGAACAAATTCTTGTCCTTACTATTGATGACATATGACGGTGGATATTGTTGAAAGTCAAAGTAGGGCTGTTTTCGCTCAATGAGGTAATTTTTCCGTAAGGCAGCAGTCCTAATTTTATCAAAGCCTGGAATCCATTGCATATTCCGATAATAAGTCCGTCACGATTTTCAATAAGGTCTGTTACCGCTTCTTTTACCTTAGGATTTTTGAATGCGGTAGCTATAAATTTACCCGAACCGTCAGGCTCATCTCCGCCCGAAAATCCTCCCGGAAAAGCTATTATCTGGCTTTGATTGATGAGCTTTGCCATCATCATAGCAGATTCTTCGATTTCCTGAGGCGTGCGGTTTCTTATAACAAAGGTATTGACTTCGGCTCCATATTGTTCAAAAACGCGTTTTGTGTCATATTCGCAGTTAGTGCCAGGAAAAACAGGAATAAATACTTTAGGACGAGCAAACGTAATATCGCTGTGCTTTTTCTTGCATTCTCCGTCATAAGTTATAGTCTTAACTGATTGCGCAGGTTCTGCTGTGGTCGGGAAAACCTTTTCTAAAGTAGACGTAAAGCTTTCAATTATTTCTTTTATAGATATAGTCTGATTGTTGATAACCGTTTCACTTGAAGTAGTAATTCCAAGCTTTTGATAATCAAAATCTTCAAGCACATTTATATCGTTTAATGCAACAAGGCAATCCCCTGCAAAATTATCAAACATTTCATGAGAATGATTATAAAACTTTATTCCCAGCTCATTTCCCAAAGCAGATTTTATAGCAGAAATAGCTGCTCCGCCTTCTTCAATTATCTGAATATATGATATATTGCCGTTTTTGATATTTTGATGCAAAACTCTAATAAGCCTATTGACGTATTCAAAATCAGGCATTCCGTATTCATCTCGTTTTAGTTTGATATGAACAATCTCAATGCCAGGCTTGTTTAAAACATTGGTAACGCCATAGGATGTATCAGTCATTCCTAGCGCAAAAGATATAAGCGTGGGCGGAACATCAATATTTTCAAAAGTACCGCTCATTGAATCTTTGCCGCCTATAGCGCCTATTTTGAGACCGAGCTGCGCCTGCATAGCACCTAGCAAAGCTGACATAGGGATTCCCCATCTGTGCGGATCTTTGTTAAGTCTCAAAAAATACTCCTGTAATGTAAGTCTAATCGAATCAGGATCGGCACCGCCTGCAACAGCACGCATTACACTCAAAACTACCGAATAGACAGCGCCCAAAAACGGACTTTTGGACATCATGTCAGGATTAAATCCCCATGAAGCAACGGTTGCGGTTGTGGTCTGTCCTTGCATAACAGGAAGTCTTGAAATCATGCAGTCAGCTGGAGTCAACTGGTTTTTTCCTCCCAAAGGCATTATTACGCTGCCCGCACCTATTGTCGAGTCAAACATCTCAATAAGCCCTTTTTGAGAGCAGACATTTAAAGATGAGAGTTTTTTTAGAATTGCGTTTTTATAATCTTGGTTTTTTAGATATTCATGTATATCAGAAGATGAAAAAATATCTTGAACTGTTTCTTCAATCAAAACGCTTGAATATTGTTTAGCGCCGTTAGAATCAAGAAGGCTGCGGTCAAGATCAACAACCTTTTCGCCGTCTAAAAACATAGTCATACGATTAGAATCGTTGACGCGGGCTACTATTGTTGCGGAAACATTCTCTATATCGGCATATTTTTTCAAAGTCTCAAAGTCGTCTTTGTCGATCACTACTGCCATGCGTTCTTGAGATTCGGATACCGCCAATTCCAAAGCATTAAGTCCGGAATATTTTTTGGGAATACAATTCAGATTGATTTCAAGCCCAGGCGCAAGCTCGCCTATTGCTACGCAAACGCCGCCTGCTCCAAAATCATTGCATTTCTTTATTAGCTTGGTAACTTCAGGGTTTCTAAATAGTCTTTGGATTTTTCGTTCGGTCAAAGGATTGCCTTTTTGAACTTCAGCCCCTGCGGTATCTACGCTTTTTTCGGTATGAGGTTTAGATGAACCTGTGGCTCCGCCTATTCCGTCTCGACCTGTTTCGCCGCCAATAAGCACGACTATATCTCCGCTTTTGGGCTTTTGTCTTATTACATTTTTCTTAGGCGCAGCACCTACTACAAAGCCTGTTTCAAGACGCTTAGCAACATAATTGGGATGATAAACCTCTCTTACCAAGCCTGTAGCCAAGCCTATTTGGTTTCCATAAGATGAATAGCCTGCAGCCGCCGTCTTAGTCAGCACTCTTTGAGGCAGTTTGCCTCTCATTGTCTGCTCTATCGGAACAGTAGGATCTGCAGCACCTGTAATACGCATAGCCTGATAGACATACACTCTGCCGCTCAACGGATCTCTTATCGCACCGCCAAGACAGGTCGCCGCTCCTCCAAAAGGTTCAATTTCGGTAGGATGATTGTGCGTTTCATTTTTGAACATTACAAGCCATTCTTCCTTGACACCGTCGATATCAGCATTAACTACAATCGAACAAGCATTGATTTCGTCAGATTCGTCAAGATTATCAAGTTTGCCTTGACTCTTTAATTCTTTTGCGGCGATTGTGGCTATATCCATAAGACATTGGTATTTGTCTTTTTTGTTACCGTTAAATTTTACAAACAACTCTTGATATGTCTTATAGGCTTTTTCTATATGCGGATTATCGCTTTTTATAGTTACATCAGTTATATTGGTCAAAAATGTTGTGTGTCTGCAATGATCAGACCAATATGTGTCAATTACCTTAAGTTCAGCTTCATTTGGATTGCGTCCTTCATTTTGAAAATGCGCCCTTACAACTTCTAGGTCTTCAACACTCATTGCAAAGCCATTTTTTTGATGAAACTTTTCTAAACCCTCTCGATCCATATCTATAAAGCCGTCTATTACATGAACAGGCTCAGGAATAGGCGCTTTTTCACGCAAAGACACAGGCTTTTCTAGACTGCACAGTCTTGCTTCCACAGGATTGATTATGTATTTTTTTATCTTTTCAAGCTCTTCCTCTTTTACGCCTTTTATAGCATAAATGGTTGCACATTTGATCATTGGGCGAGCCTTTTGGGTAAGCAATTGCACGCATTGCGCTGCGCTATCTGCCCTTTGATCATATTGTCCTGGTAAAAATTCTGTTCCAAAAATCTCGTAGTCTTTTAAATCTGGCAATGTTTCAAAAAACACATTATCTACGGGCGGTTCAGAAAACACTGAAACAACAGCCGACTCAAAATCTTCCTTTTGTATATCAGCAACATCATAGCGT
>DATCJR010000166.1 GCA_036562685.1 Clostridia bacterium
ATCTTAAAAGGATTGGAACATAATTTTGACGGAAAAATTTTGGTAAGTACTTTGAATTATCAAAATATATCTCAAAATTATCCTAATGCTGATTTTGTTTGTAATAATCAATTTTTGGCACAAAATTGTCAATATATTCTTTTTGCTGTTAAACCTAAGGATGCTTATAATATTTTTGATGAAATAGAACCTTTTATATCTCAACAAAATATCATCATATCAATAATGGCAGGCATAAAAATATCGACTATTATTAAACGTTTACCTAAAGTTGGCGCAGTAGCAAGAGTAATGCCCAATCTTGCTGCCAAAATAAATCAATCCTGTTCAGGAATTGCGTTTTTTAATGCAACACAAGAAATAAAAGATAATGTTGCTAAGATATTTGATAATATAGGTAAAGTTATTTTTATTGACGAAAGCAAAATGGATGCGGTTACTGGAGTGAGCGGTAGCGGCATCGCTTATGTTTATTATTTTATACAATCATTAATAGATGCTGGTCAAAGCATCGGTTTGACACTAGAAGAATCAAAAGATTTTGCTCTACAAACGGTTTTGGGCGGAGTTGAGATGATAAAACATTTTGAAAATCAAGATATAAATGATATGATTGATGCAGTATGTTCAAAAGGCGGAACAACAATTGAAGCAATCGAAGTTCTGAAGAAATGCAATTTTAAAGAAATTATAATGCAGGCTGTATCAGCAGCATACGAAAAATCAAAAATACTATCTAGAGATTAAAATATGAAAGAAGTGACCATTTATACTGACGGTGCATGCAGCGGGAATCCAGGAAATGGGGGATGGGCTGCAATATTAATTTATAAGGATACCGAAAAAGTTCTTAGCGGGTTTTGTCCTAACACAACTAACAATCGCATGGAAATGTTTGCGATAATTTTTGCCCTAAAAGCACTTAAAGAAAAATGTATTGTTAATATTTATAGCGATTCAGCTTACATAATTGATGCTATGACCAAAAACTGGGTTCAAAAATGGCAGGCTAACAACTGGCGTACATCTTCCAAAGAAGAAGTAAAAAATATCGACCTTTGGCAAGATTTACTGCTTTATTCTTCAATGCATAAGGTAAATTGGAATAAGGTTAAGGGGCATAGCGACAACGAATATAATAATCGATGCGATAAAATCGCAAGGGCAGAAATATCCAAAATAACTGATATTTCCAAATGATTTTATATTAATCCTATATCTTTAGACATATAATATTTCTAAAGCGTATAAGGGTTAATATGAAAAAATCAAATAAGGTTATTCTTAATGTTTCTGCTTTTTTAAGTTTTATAATGATTTTCGGAGTGTATTATTTTTCACAACATTTACCTCCGTTAGCTTATTTGATTATTCAATTTATTAATTTTTCACTTTTATTTGGAATATTATTATTTAATTTTTATCAATTTGAATCATTAATCAAACTCACCTTTACATTTAATGTATCAATGTTTGTAATGCTGGTTGGTTATATAGCACTTGATGTTTCAGGCGTGTTTGACCAATTGTCCAATATGGAATTAATAAAAAATTTCATTTTGGGAACAGGTTTTTGGGGCATGGCCGTTTATATAGGCGTCCAAATAATTCAGGTTGTATTTTTGCCTTTGCCTTCAATAGTTATTAATTTGGTCGGTGTAGCTTTATATGGCCCGACAATCGCGTTTTTGTTGAGTTCTGTTGGTGTGATTTTGGGTTCTATAATAGCTTTTGGATTAGGACGCATATTTGGAAGTAAGCTGGTAGAATGGATAGCTGGAAAAGATAAGGCTATAGAATATCGCCGTTTGCTTAGCAATAAAGGCAGATATATGCTTATATTAATGCTGCTATTTCCGCTGTTTCCTGACGATATATTATGCATGGTAGCAGGAATTACAACAATGTCGTGGAAATACTTTATCATTGTAGTCTTGTTGACACGACCAATAACCATTGCTGTAATGTGCTATATGGGCACAGGAGAAATCATTCCTTTTACGGGATGGGGAATAGCAGTATGGATAGCAATTTTTGCCGTATTTATGCTCTTGTTTTATTATTTAAATAAATATAAGACACAGATCATAGGTTGGATTACTAGAATATTTAGAAAGAAAAAGGTTAGGAGCCGCTCTTTCAGAAAATATACTAGGCCTTAACGCAAAAAGCTCGCGCCTTAAACATAATTTTTGCAATTATAGGAAGGCTTAAAACATTAAATGCCAATATAATGCCTATAAGAGCTTTTGAAAAATGAATAAAATTCAAAAATAAACTTCTATCAGCAATATATAATATCAAAACTATCAAAGCACTTAACAGCAAAAACAGATAAAACTTATTTAGAATTTCTTTCTTGAAGTCAAAATAAATCTTTTTTCGGCGATTAGGCTTATAAAAAAATGCTAACGAAGACATTAATGCTATTAAAATTGCGCTTAATCCGCCTACAAAATAATATCCTGAATTAATATCAAGTTTTAAGCCAAGATTAAGTATTAAAAACATTGAAATATTAACAACAAACAGCAATAAAGAAAAAATGAGAAATTGAGCAAGTTTAAATTTGTTGTAATAAACGTAATAAGTTTTGTAATACTCATTGGCAACTTCTTTTGAAAAAGGTACAACCTTGATGTTGTTTAAATCAAAAGAAGAATATGTATTTTGATCAATAGATGAACTTGCAGAATTACGCGTTATGTTATGATCTGCCTTTTTTATTTCATAAACATGATTTTTTTCTTCAAATAATTTGCCTAAGACATTTTTATATTCTTTATCTAGTTTATATTCCTGCTGAGCTTCTTCTAATGATTCATAAGTGCGGCCAAGCGAGGGGAGAATATTTTCATTAAAATCATAAGACGCATTATTGGGCATGGAATATAATTGATCTTCTGATGATTGAACACTTTGGGTGTTTTTAGCAGGTTTTTTGCTGATGCTTTTTTTGAAATATTCCATAGTCTCTTGCATCAATAAATCACCATAACTTTTCATCGGTGCAGAATTAAGTATTTTCTTTTGATCTGCAAAAAACACTTCATCAGTATTAAAATTTATTTTGGTCTTTCCAATTAATTCATCGTCAACTTTAATTTTGATTTTTTCTTCATCCAAAGGTGTTAATTCAAATTTATTTTCTTGTATAAAAGATTCACGGAGAGCAGGCTGATCGTTTTTTGTAATATCATTTTTAGTTTTTGAATAATCTAAATGATTAATCGCATTGTCTTTATTTATAAAAGAACGAACACTGTCAGTAACCGGCTCTTTAAAATTAATTTGTGAATCTGATAAAGCCCTTGTGCTTTTAGCATAAATAGGGGAACCCTTCAAAGGTACATAAATAGGGACATCTTTTTCAGAACTTTCTATAGATGTCTTTTCAGTATCTTTTTCTTCTTTATTATCATCAATACTGCCAAAAATAAAAATTTGCTCTTTCTTTTTGGGTTGATCGTTTTGATCTATAGTAGAATAATTATTAGATTCTAGATTGTTTTTATCTGTTTCTTTTTCTTGAGTATTGGTTTCAAAATTAGTTTCTTTTTCTTGAGTGTTAATTTCTAGCGTATTGTTATTTAAAGCATCTTTCTGAGTTTGATTTTCAATATTATTTATTGATGTTTGTGCTTGTTCTTGAGCGATAACAGTGGATACATTGTCAGTTTCTTTTGGCTGAACGTCAAAAACATTTTGCTGTTGTTGATTTTGACTTTCTAATTCTCTATTTTGTGATGGTGTCTCATTATTAAGAAATTCTGAATTGATAGCTTCAGACCTTCTTTTGGCTATAAGCTTATCGATTAAAGTTCGTGAATATTCCCAATCGGCTTGAATTTTTTCAAAATACTCTTTGCCTTTAGGAGTGATTTTATAATATTTTCTTCTTCCGCCTAAGGTTATTTGACCCCAAAATGAAGTTATATATCCTTGAGATTCAAGTCTTTTTAGACAGCTATATAGGGTAGGTTGTTTTAAGATATATTCGCCTTGACTTTTTGCTTCTACTTCTTTTAAAATTTCATAGCCGTATTTATCGCTTTCAACCAAAGCGCGTAGTATGATAGTATCAATATTTCCACGAATAAGATCGCTATTAATATAATAATTATCCATAGATATATAATATTAAAACTGTTAATAATTGTCAAATCAAAATACTATGTCTGACATACTAGCAATCGAAAACAAGTTTTTTCGATAATCATCGTTAATTGATTTGCGTTTTTAAGTATTTATTGTATAATTTCTATGTTGTTATTTATTAATTATTTTTTTAGGAGTATTTATTTTAATATGCAGGATGTTAGTAGCTATTCTCAAAAATTTTTTGTAACCATTTATGACGTTGATTTTCGCGGAAATTTGAAACCAAGTTCTATTTTAAATTATTTTCAAGAAGTCGCCACAAAACATGCCATTATTTTAAAGATTGATTATCATAGCCTTTTGAAAGTAAATGAATTCTGGGTTTTGTCCAGAATATGTGTAAATATTGACCGTTATCCCAAATATGGCGATGAAGTTACAGTTGTAACTTATCCTATAAATCCTAGATTAGTGGATTGTGACAGAGATTATTATATTCTAGATAAAAATGGCGAAGTTTTGATAAGGGGAGTATCAAAATGGCTTATTTTGGATTGTGAAACACACAAAATTAAAAAAATTAATCCTAATTATTTTGGCGGACTTGATTTTATCGACAAAAGAGCAATTGATAATCCCGAATGGAAAGTAGAGCCTATTGAAAATATGCAAGAAGTCTTAAAAAATAAAGTCCATTTAGACGATATCGATTTTAACAAACATATGAATAATGCAAAATATGCTAATGTGATTTTTAATGCGCTTTCACCTGAAGATATTTTAAATAAAAAAATTAATGCATTTTCGATTAATTATCTTAATGAAATGAAATATCAAGACGAATATGTTGTAAAGAGATTTTACAAAAATGAATACGATGTTATACTTGAAATAGAAAGCAATAATAAGCCTGCTTTTAGATCTCAAATTTGGTTTGGTGAAAAATAATTTGAATTATAAAATAATAAAAAGCAAAAGAAAAACTTTGGCTGTAAGTATAGACAATGTAGGCAATATTCTTGTCAAAGCGCCATTAAGAATGCCGCAGGCTATAATAGACGAATTTTTATTATCCAAAAGTAATTGGATTATTTCAAGACAAAATAAAGCTAAAAGCCTATATCAAAGATATCTTGGACTATATGACTATAACCAAATAATGTTTTTGGGCGAGATAAAAAAATGTGTTTTTAATGACACAAAAATTATAGAAATAAAAGATGATTATATTTTTATCCCAAGAAAATATCAATCTGTAGACAAGAAAAGAGCATATCAGAATGCTCTGAAAAATTTTTTTATTATACAGTCCGAAAATATACTTTTAAAAAGACTACAAAAGATTAGTGAACTTACTGGTTTAAAGTTCAATAGTCTAAAAATAATAAATTCTAAGTCTAGATGGGGCAGTTGCGATAAAGATGGTAATATTAGCATAAATTTTAGAGCGGTAATGCTTGATGAAAATTTGAGAGATTATCTTATAATACATGAATTGGCGCATACCATTGAATTTAATCATTCATCAAGATTTTGGAAAATTGTAAATACATATATTCCGCAATATAAGGCGATTAGAAAAAAACTTAAGGACTATAATTTCTTACAAGACTTATTTAGATGACAAATTATCTTGATTTTTGTATTATTTTTATATGAAAAATAGGATAAAATGTCATCTAAAACTAATAAGTCTTATTTTATTTTTGGTATTTTTTAGTTTTGCTTTTTTAGTTTCTTGTGACAAATCAGAGAAAAAAGATTCTGTATTTTCGATAGAAGTACTTTTTAATGATGAGAATCATTCAGATTTTAAAGCTAAAATAAATGAAAAGTTTTTTATCAGCGTAACCGTTAATGATTATAAAGAACTTTTTGATGATTTTGAAATGTTTTATGCATGGATAGATTATAACGGCGAAAAAGTTCAATTAAATTACGGAAATAACCAAGTATCTTTTAATAAAACAGGAAATTATCAAGTTAAGGTATCAATTATTGATGCTTATAGAAGGCTAGTAACCAAAAAAATGCCTTTTAGCATTATAGATGATCAGCCGCCTCAATTTTTTGGAAAAATTAATGATTTTATTGAAAATAATATAGCTTTAAATGCATATTGGGATGTGGGTTGGATATTGCCTGATTTTGAGATTATTGATGACTCTGGCGAGAGTATTATGCCTGACATAATAGCAAAAACAGGGGAAATAAAAACTTATTATACTAGAGATAATAAAAAACTTTATTATTATATTAACAGCGAAAAAGAAAACATCATTGAAGACACGATTACGATAACAGCAACAGATTCATCAAAAAATAAAAAAACAATTAATTTGGATGTAAAACATAATAAATCAGAATGGTTTGTTAAAAAATATAACGATCAGGAATTCATAGTAATTGATGATACCAATATTTTTAAGACACTATTTTTTGAAGGATATAATAAACAAGAAAATCAAAAAGAAAAATCTTTTATAGGATATAAACCTAATAACCCAAATAAGATTGATAATATAATCATAGACTTTATCAAATTTGATACGGATTCTTCATTTGAACTAAGTTTTGAAGACAGTAATATATTTAAAAAATATACAATCAATTTCAAATTTTACGATCAAAAAATTTATGTTGAAAATTTTGAATTTAACGCAGCGAAAATTTTAGTATCTTTGAATAATGACAACACTATCTCTGTTTCGGACGATCAAAATACATATATTTTGACTATAGATAATATTCAAAACATTACAGCAGCAGAATTGACAATGAGTAATTTAAATTTTAATGCCAAAATTAATTTAGAAACCTATTAAAATTAGGATAGGGTAAAGGATATAAAGCATTTTTTATGAAAAATTTATTAGGATTTATTCATATTAAATAAACAGGTATCAAATAAAATGAAATAATAAAATATTGTTATCGGAAGAGCAATAATACAATAAATAGGTAAGTTTGCAAACTTATCATTGAATTAAACATCTCAAAACGTTATTTTATTAAAAGAAAACAGAAAACAAAGCAAATAAATCCCTTTTTGCTTTATTTTTGTTAAATTTCAATCAACTTTAACATCAAGTTATTAAAAATAGGGGATGCCGAACTATGCGCAAAACAATGCTTTTACGAATAGTTGAAGCAAAAATGCGGTGTTATAACAGCTTTCTGATAGTTTTTAAAAATATTTCATTTTTAAGGTTGGTTATCTATGGTTTTAATAATGTGCTTAGCGCTTATCTTTTAATCATATGTGCCGTAATAATTGTATAGCTAAATGAATTTATTGTAATTATGATATTATCTATTTCACATACCAATTATTTCCTTTCTTGTAGATAAGACTATTTGGATTTTTTAATTTTTCTATGCAATAATCAACTACATACTTTACATCAATATTTAGATTCATTTTAATTCTATCAATACCCATTTTCGTAGTATGTATTTTGTTTATCAATCAAAAAACCTTTGTCTTGCATTATTTGAAACCTCTTATTTACCAGGCTTTTGGATCGGAACCCCAATCCTTTGATTTTAATAGCAATAAAGTATTTTTACATAATGATAAAGATATTTTAAATCCTATTTTTTACTCTATAGAGTATTCTATTTAACATATATATTTTAATGTACTTGCCCATTAATTTATTATTTTAAACTATTATATCAAATATAATACTATATCATTTTGACTATAATCTTCTTAAAAATAGCTATACGGATGAATAACATTTTCTTCCTTTGGATTAAGTCCTGTCAATATTCTGTCTTGTATAACAAAAGCACGGCTAATTGAAGAATATCCAAAACGATGTCTTATCTTATCTATTGTTGTTTCTAATTTCTGTACTTTATCTGACATATTTTCTTCTTTAAAAAAGCTTATTTGATGAATTTCTTGACTATAGGTAAGTTCTGACACTTTCAGTCCGACATTTCTGACAGGCATATTAAAATTATAAAATTTAAACAAATTCATTGCTGTATCAATAATTGTTTTTGAAATAGATGTAGGTTCTTTAATTTTTGTTTGTTTACTCCAGCTTACCATATTGGTATTCTGAAGACACAAAGAAATTACTTTTCCCTTTAAACCTTGTTCTCTTAATCTGGCTGCTATGCTTTCAGCCAAAACAATTATTACCATTTTGATATCAGCTTCTGTTTTAAGATCTCTGATTGTCGTAGTACTATTACCTACAGATTTAACAAGAGGGTCGTCGCCCTCAACACAAACAAAAGATCGGTCATATCCGTTTGCAAAATCCCACAAATATTCTCCCCATTTTCCCATAGAGGATTTTAAAAAATTACGATCAGAATTGGCTATGTCGCCTATTGTTCTGATGCCCAAATTTTCTAATTTGTGTTCAGTTGCTCTTCCTACATATAATAATTCTTTAGCTGGCAAATTAAATATTAATTTTTTATAATTATCACGGTTTATTTCAGTTATTGCATCAGGTTTTTTCATATCGCTGCCCAATTTGGCATAGATTTTGTTCCAACTCACTCCTATGCTTACAGTAAGACCTAATTCATCTTTTATTCTTTGTTTTATTGTTTTTGCTATAGTTAATCCATTTCCAAAAAGTTTTTTACTTGCAGTAACATCTAGCCAGCATTCATCAATACCAAAATTTTCAATATGGTCAGTATATTCTCTATAAATTTCATGTACCAGTTCAGAATATTTTAAATATTTTGGAAAATCTGCGACCACAATTTCCAAATCCGGACATTTCTGACGCGCTTCCCATATAACATCGCCTGTTTTTATTCCATATGCTTTAGCAAGATAATTTTTTGCTAAAACTATTCCATGTCTTAAACTAGGATCTCCGCAGACAGCCAATGGTTTCTTGCGTAAACTAGGATTTTGCTTACATTCAACCGAAGCATAAAAATTATTCAAATCAGAGTGCAATATTATTTTATCCATATCTTCTTCATATTAAACAAATGTTTATCAATTGTTAATATAATATATTAAGCATAAAAAGTCAATATGCCGAAGATATCCAAATTTTGGAAATAAATTGCAAAAATCTAAAAACTAAACTTCTACTTTAGCAACCGCTCCAAGATATTGTTTGTTATTATCTATTAAAGGTTTGACTTCATTATTATAAAACTCTACAACTTGCTCAGCTGCTCTGCCTGCAAATTTTTTGGGATCTAATAAGGTATCAAGAGTATCTTTTATAGAATCAAACATAGGATCGTCAGCTATACGTTTTAATAAATCATTGTCTTTGCCTTTTTGCTTAACTTCCATTGCGCTTAATTGAGAATGCTGTCTGATTCTTTCATGAAGTTCCTGTCGGTCTCCCCCTTTTGACACGCATTCCATCAATATCTCTTCAGTTGCCATAAAAGGTAATTCTGAATCAAGATGTTTTTTTATGACATTTTCATAAACTACCATATTTTCTGCAATATTGAGATAGAGATTCAAAATGCCGTCTAATGCCAAAAATGCCTGAGGAATGACTATTCGTTTATTGGCCGAATCATCCAAAGTACGTTCAAACCATTGAGTTGATGTGGTGATTGAAGCATTTATAGGCAAACTTATTACAAATCTAGACAAAGCACATATTCTCTCGCTTCTCATTGGATTGCGTTTGTAAGCCATTGCAGAACTTCCCACTTGACCTTTTTCAAAAGGTTCTTCTACTTCTTTTAAATGCTGTAAAAGCCTTAAGTCGTTAGCAAATTTATATGCACTTTGCGCAATCATACTCAAAACAGAAAGTACAGAATAATCAAATTTTCTAGTATAAGTTTGACCAGTTACTCCGTAAGCCGATTTGTAACCCAATTTTCGCAAAACAAGCTTTTCTAATTTGATTACTTTTTCTGAATCACCATTAAAAAGACTCAAAAAGCTGGCTTGAGTACCTGTAGTTCCTTTTACGCCTCTGAGTTTAATATTATCTATTAAAAAATCTAGGTTGTTACAATCGAGTATCAAATCCTGAAGCCATAGAGTAGCTCTTTTACCTACCGTAGTGGGCTGTGCAGCTTGGAAATGAGTAAAGCCCAAGGTAACAAGGTCTTTATATTTCAGGGCAAATTTTGATAGCTTGTCTATTAGAGTAATAAGTTTTTTCTTAATAATTTCAAGCGCTCTATGTATCATAATAATTTCAGCATTATCTGTTACATAGCAGCTTGTTGCTCCAAGATGTATTATGGGTTTTGCGCTTTTTGCTTGTTCGCCGTAAGCATAAATTTGAGCCATAACATCGTGACGAACGATTTTTTCGCGCTCTTGAGCCGTTTCCCAATTTATATCAAATTCATATTTTTTTAATTCTGCAATTTGCTCATCAGTTATATTAAGTCCTAGCTCTTTTTCACTTTCAGCCAGAGCAATCCATAATTTGCGCCATAATTGTATTTTGGTTTTATCCGAAAAGACTTCAGACATTTCAACGCTTGCATATCTTGTAATCAAAGGATTTTCGTAAAGATTATGTTCCATTTACAAACCTCAAAAAGCTTTCAAAATTTTTATAAAATAGTCTATCAATAACTTTTTTATTATATCCTATTTTATTTAATTTTTCTACTAATAAAGATATGTCAGAATAGTTTTTGAGGTTTTTAGGTAAATTTTGGGTTCCAAAATAATCTGTCCCAAAACATAATCCTTTATCTTCGAATTTACTTAAATAATGATCTATATGTCTTATGACATCATCTTCTTTAGGTATATTTTGATTACATAAAAATTCACCTACAAAAGATAAACCTATTACGCCTTTTTTATCTATAATCGCCTTGATTTGCTCGTCATTTATGTTTCTTTTATGTTTTTTTATAGAATAAAAAGCAGTATGAGAATTTATTATATAACCATCAAAATTATCTATACAATCCCAAAAAGTCCTTTCATTTAGATGTGCTGTGTCTAAAACTATATTATTTTGTTTTAAAACGCGCAGGAGTTGTTTGCCTTCTTGTGTCAAACCTCTTTCTCCGAAGGCACCGCCTCCCAAATAATTATCATAATTCCATGTCAAAGATACATAAAAAGGCTTAATTTCTAAAAACTTTTCAAAATCATTTTCTGCTAAGAAAGAAATGTCTTCAATTCCAAATAAAAGTTTTCCGTTCAAATTTAGTTCTTGATATTCATTTATCAAGTTTTTTATATCTACTATAGTATTATATTTTGTATGTGTAGTCCAAACAGCAAGCACTATACTACTCAAAAACTTTGAATTATCTGTTAGATACTTTTTTGCATTTTCAAAGTCTTGAACAGTTATTAAATCATTATGAAGATCGCAAATTTTTGGTTTTAAAATCATTTTAATATATATGCTGAAAATTAAATTTAGGTCATAAAAAAAGAACCCATCAATTTTTTTTGATGAGTTCTTTTTTCTATGTTAATATTTTTTTTAAATATATTTATTTAATGTATTGATTATATTCTCTTTACTAGTATAACCAATCATACGATCTATAACTTTACTATCTTTAAAT
>DATCJR010000167.1 GCA_036562685.1 Clostridia bacterium
ACCAAATAGCCTGGATTTATATGCAAGCTCAGGCTGGAACCCCCTTAGAGCAGGTTTTTCAGCTACTAAAGATTGCATAGGGATATTCTAATCTTTTGTAATGGTAATTAATTCCTACAAATTTGCTCATTTATAGATATATTAAAATGTTTGATGGGTAAAGCAATATTTACCTAAAATGTTTTTTGTCGAAACGCTTACAATTTCATCATAAAATAATAAAAAGCAAAAATCCTTTGGATAGAGAAAATGTATAATTTCCTCTAATAATTACTATACTAGAATTTTCCAAATACAATTCAATTTTGTGTCAATAAAGTTTTTTACAAAACCTAGCAAGATCCAAGAAAAAAGGGATAAGTGACTTAAATTCAATAATCTCTCCTTATCTCTATCACTTATCCCTTGTCTATTTCTGAACTTGATCCTTAATCCTTTTCCCTTATCCCTTCCCTTTCGGAATCCCTTTTTTCGCATGCGGAAAAGGTTTTTTGATAATATAAACAGTTTGGAAATAAGCGGTAAGAAATAAGGTTTGATTCTATAAAGCATTGCATCTGCATGTACAACTCAACAAAACCATTTTTCTCAAAATTCCTCAAGACAGAAGCAAAAAATATTAAAGCACTGTCCAATGTTAAGGTAGAAGCTGTAAAGAACTCAAAAAAAATTGATAAGAACTTCCCAATCCTATCAATTTTTAAAATTGCATCTGACCAAACTTCTAAAATAGGCTCCAAAGCTTCTTTCTACTTTTTATTATAGCATAAAAGAATAAATTTTAACCCCTAAAATAAAAAATAGAAAGCAATTAATCAATAGGAGAATTTTGGCTTACAATTACCGCTATTATCGCTATAACCATCATTGCTGCCGTCAGCATCATAGTGATATCTAAAGTTACTAGATAATCGCATCATTTAAACACAAAAACTAAATTCACCAGTAGAAAAATATGACTTTTATACGGTTTCCCATTTTTATTACTTTTCTTATACTATAATTCTGCATAAAAAATTAATTTGCAAATTTTAATTACTTCAATAAATATGCTATAATATAACTAGCAATCAACACACAAAGGGATAAGCTAAATACAACAGCTCAACCGACCCCTCTCTCGTCCCAGATTTCATGAATAGAACGAGGAAGAGGTGGCCAAGAGAAATACGAGAGAGGAGTGATACAGATTGAGTGAGAGTTATGTACTGATCATAGTAATCGTCGCAATCATAGCTCTCTGCTTGATCGTTTTTATATCGATAGTCGAATTGTTATTTTACTTTCCGACAAAAGGTTGAAAGCTACTTTATTGGCCAAAACAGAAGCCAAACACGTGGGAGCTTTAACGGATACAAATATAGCAACATTAAAACAACAAAAAATTGATAGGAGTTTACCAATCCTATCAATTTTATAAAAGCTGTATTTAGCGAAAATTTTCCTTGGCCTTCAAAGCCTTTTTTCGTTTTTATTATATCATAAAACGGTAAAATATAAAACCTTAAAATTGACGGGGAGATCATAAATGAATGAATTTGGATTTGCAGCTATTGCTATCACTGCTATGGCCATTATAACCGTTGTCAGCATCATAGTAATGGCCAAAACTACTAAATAATTACATTGCTTAAACTCAAGATAATTGCATTGCTTAAATTCAAAAGTCGAGTATTTCTTAACCAGAGGCCCGACTTAATTTACATAGTTCTTTTTTCCTTCTTTACTTTTTATTATTATAATTCCGATAAAGAAAGCACACAAGGAGAGATACTTATGAAGGTGGTTAAGAAAATAGCTCTTTTTATTTTCTTTACCCTTGTGGTTAGCTATGTAATGCTCTGTTTAGAATATTTTTCTTATTCAATGGCACGAACGAAATTAAAAGACCTTGTAAATGCATTAGCTTTATTCATAATGGGATTGATTTACGATGTATTGAATGAATATAATTTGTTTGGAAAATTTACCATAATAGTAGATGGTGCCATTATTCTCCTTTCGGTAGCAATAAGCTTACGGGTACTAGAATACATTTTATTTGTTTGGCAGCTTAAATAAAAGAATCCCATCAAAGATGGGGTTCTGTCTTAATGAAGCAATTTTAACTCTGCATATTTCATTTTTGCCTTCCCTATAAGTTCGTCATCTATTTGCTCTTCAGCATAAATGTGGGTAAGTGGAAGCAGATTTAGAATTAGAACATCAATGCTTCCCGCATGGATCCACACCGTGATAATATTTTTATCCCTCCCAGCATTAGCCCTAGTCGGAAGAACTAAAATAATATCATTGTGTGCCCTCTT
>DATCJR010000168.1 GCA_036562685.1 Clostridia bacterium
ATATACTCCATATACATTGCTTCGTCTGCTAGCAAACGAGTTTGATTTTCCCGATAGACTTCTTTATGTTGACGCAGACACAATGTTCAATGATGATGTATCCAAAATATTGGGATATGATATAACAGATTATGAACTGGCAGGAGTAGTAGACCATTTGGGCAAAAGATTTATCGCCAAAGATTATTTGAACGCTGGTGTTCTTTATCTTAATATGCCTAAGATAAAAGAGACTAGACTTTTTGATAGAGCATTGGATTTGTGCTTAAATAAAGAAATGGTATTTCCCGACCAAGATGCAATTAATGAATTGGTTACATCAAAATTAATTTTGCCTAGAAAATTCAATGAACAGCAAAAATGGCGCAAAGATACAATCATACAGCATTTTGCCAAGACAATACAGTTTTTTCCTATCTTTAAAGTCATCAACATAAAACAATGGCACATAGAACGTGTTCAAAAATCTTTAAAATTACATGTTTATGATGTAGTGTTTAACAAATTCAAATATTATCGTTCAATTTATGGAAAAGACTTTTTGGAACCGCTAAAAGAATATCCGCCTATAAAATGGAAAGAACAACTAAAAATAAACATCAGCGAAGTTAAAGCATATATCAAGCAAAACGGCGGCATCTTTAGGAAAAAGAAAAAAATAAAAACTAAATAAATAAAGTTATTTTAAATAGCTTAAATTGATAATCTCTTTTTATTGTTAATTATTTTTAGTTTTTATTGCTATTATAAACGATATTAGAGATGCAAGTACTACAAGTGAATTTTTAGCATATAAATAAAGGAGAATAAAAAATGAAAATAGAAAAAATGTTGGTATTTATTTTTCCATGTCTATTAGTTGGATGCTTTTTATATCTGCTGATATGGTTAGATTTTTCTAGCGCTTTGCCTTATCTCATAATGCTTGTTTTTACTTTATCAGTAGCATTTCTTCAACTATTGTTAATTAAATCAAATCAAACGCTCAAAATAATAATTATTATTAAGTATTTGCTGTTGTTTATTGTGTCTGCATTTTATACAATAATGTATACCATTGCAGGACCGGCAGGCAATGATTCTGCTCTAATTGTACTCATACTTCTTCAATTCATTACAACAATTTCTACAATACCTCTCTGTATTTTAGAACTTAAATACTTGTTATAAAATTATCGGCTCATTTTTATTTCTAGTAATATCAGGAGTATAAGATAAAATATTTGCTTGCTAGGCTTGGATAGTAAGCAAATATTTGATTTTAATTTAAGAGCTTTTAAGAAACTGCCTTTCTCAGCGTTCTTGATATTGCTGTACAAAATTAATCCTCAGTCACTTCGTGACAGCTCCTTTTGATAAAGGAGCTTTTAAAAGCCTTTAAAGTGATAATCAACTTTATGTGAGATTTTTTCCTTAAAAAAACGGCTTTGAAATTTATTTCAAAGCCGTAAAAGTCCGACCAAAATTGCAAAGCAATTTTGCGTTTGGTCGGGATTTATTCAAGTCCGTTAGGATTCTTTTTTTGCCAGTTCCAGCTGTCTTCGCACATTTTTTTGAGGTCATAATTTGCTTCCCAGCCTAATTCAATTTTTGCCAGTGTAGGATCTGCATAGCTAGCTGCGATATCTCCAGGACGGCGTCCTACG
>DATCJR010000169.1 GCA_036562685.1 Clostridia bacterium
TGCGCCTATGAAAAAGGGTGAAAAAATAGGAAAAATAAATGGCTATTTTAAAAATAAAAAGTTATTTTCAGTCAATGCTGTTATAAAAGAAGATATCGAACCATTACCATTTAAAGAAAGACTTGAATATATATTAAGGACAGAAGCATCAAGTTAAAAAAGTAAATTTTTATATTGAAATAGTTGTTTTTTATTGATATTATTATTTAAAAAAATATTATTTCAAAAAAGGGATTTGGGATATGGCTAATTTTAATCAACAACTAGTTTATCTTGCTCAGGTTGTGGGTGCAATGCTACTTGGTGCAATGGTAGGATTAGAGAGAAAATTAAGATATAAAGAAGCAGGTCTTAGAACTCATGCATTAGTTTCCAGCGGTGCATGTTTATTTATGATTATATCTAAATATGGATTTGGAGGTCATTATGATGGAGCCAGAGTTGCTGCACAAATTGTCACTGGTATAGGTTTTTTGGGCGCTGGAATGATAATGTACAAAAAGAACTCTATACAAGGACTTACCACTGCTGCCGGTGTTTGGGTTACAGCAGGCATTGGTATGTGTGTAGGCGGAGAATTGTATTTTTTGAGCATAGGTGCAACTATTGCAATAGTAGCTTTCCAATTTATAATGCACCTGGACATAAAATTTTTAAAGTCCAAAGAGCATTTTACATATAAAGTAAAGTTTATATCAAGTTCAGATGAACAGACCAAAATCAAAGAGATGTTTGGAATTAAAAATTTCATTTACATTTCTTTTCATCAAGAAAATGAAAACCTTGTTTGCACAGCACATATAAGAAGCGACAAAGTAAAAACGGATAATGATCTCAGAGACATTATTAATAGCGATAAAAATATACTTTATCTTGAAAAGTTATCTGATTAAATAAAATCTAAGTTTATATAAAATCTTAAAAAAGAAATACTAATTTAAGTATTTCTTTTTTTGTTTTTTACACTTGCATTTAATAGCTTTTAGGGTTAATATTGAATGGTTGAAAAATAAAATCAAAAAGGTAGTTATGAGAATTAATAGATATCTAGCGTTATGCGGTGTGGCTTCAAGACGAAAAAGTGAGCAAATTATAGCCGAAAAAAGAGTTAAATTAAATGGAAGACTTATTGAAGATCTTGCTGTTGATGTTAATCCCGAGAAAGACATTGTAACAGTTGATGGTAAAAAGGTAAGTCCCGTACAGGATTTTATTTACATAATGCTCAATAAGCCCAAAGGATATGTAACAACCACAAGTGACGAGCATAACAGACTAACAGTTATGGATTTGATTAAATTGCCTCAAGGACGCAGAGTTTATCCTGTGGGAAGGCTAGATTATGACACTGAAGGTTTGCTTTTATTAACTGATGATGGCGACTTAACTAATATTTTGACACATCCTAGCCATAAGATAAACAAAACCTATGTAGCTAGAATAAAGGGAGTAATAACGCCCGATGAAATTAGAAAGCTCAGTAGCGGTGTTGAAATAGATGGAAGAAAAACAGCCCCTTGCCGTGTAAGAGTTTTGGAAATTGATGAAAAAACATCAAGATTGGAAATAACTATTTATGAAGGCAGAAACAGGCAAGTACGAAAAATGCTTGAAAGTATAGGAAAAGATACAGAGTTTTTGAAAAGAATAAGTATAGGTGATATCAGACTAGGAGGACTTACAAGAGGAAAATTTAGATATCTTAATGATAGAGAAATTGCGTATTTATTAAATTTGAAAGAAAAAATTGATATAGATTAAAAAGTTTAGATTATAAGATTGCCTGCATTTTGTCAAAAAAATTGTGACATAATTGTGCAGGCTTTTTTTGTTTCCAGCGGGGCATTTACTTGATTTATTTTACATAAACACGTAAAATATTTAACTGGAGAAACTTTTGGATTACACTTAAGGAGATAAAATGGATAGATTAAAGGCATTAAAAGAGCGAAGAAATGAGCTGGAAAAGGCCAGTGAGAGTATCAGAAGTTTTATCAAAACCATTCTAGATGACATGAGTTTTGTAGAAATGGATACTTTTGTCCATCAAAGTCATAAAGAAGGCGAAGCTTTTGGCGAAGGTGTGGTCAGCGGTTTTGGCAGAATTAATGATAATGAAGTATGTATTTTTGCTCAAAACATCGATGTATTAAAAGGCGGTGTAGGGAAACTACACGCTGAAAAGATTGTAAAATGTATGCTAAAAGCATCTAACGCTAATGTGCCGCTTATCTCAATAATTGATTCTATGGGCGCACGAATGGATGAAGGTACTGATGTACTCGAAAGTTATGGCGAGATTTTGGGAGCTGCGGCAAGATTAGATGTTCCTCATATTTTGATAATTAAGTCAGCAAGTTACGGTATGATTTCAACACTCTGTGGTATTGCTGACTTTGTTTTTATGGTGGACAATGCAGTTATGACTTCAACAAGTCCTAAGATTTTGGCGGCTTCGGCAGGAAAGCAAATGACTGCTAGTGAAGTAGGCGGAGCTAAGATAAATGCGGAATTAAGCGGTCAAGTGGATTTTGTTGGCAATGCTGCTAAGATTGCTGAAGAAGTCAAAAAATTAGTTACTTATATTTATAATGATGCACCTAGTTTGGATGATGTCAACAGAGCTTCTGCAGCGTTAAATCAAAATCCTGATATACATACTGTTATATCTGAAGTTTTTGATAAGGATTCATTCATAGAATTAGGTCAAAGTTATGCAAATGAAGCAATATGCGGTCTGGCACTATTGGATGGTGTAACTGTAGGTGTTGTTGCCAATAACAATAATGAATCCAATTATATAACTCAAAACGCTTTGAAAAAAATTGCGAAATATGTTAGCGTTTTTGACGGACTTAATATTCCTGTAATCAATTTGGTTGATACTTTGGGTTTAAATGCAGACTTAAAATCCGAGCACAATGGAATTTTAACTGATGCAGCCAATGTGATTTCAAGATATGCAAATTTTGAAGGAGTTTTGATTTCAGTAATAATTGGTCATGCTTGCGGCTTTGGTTATACTGCTTTTGCTTCTAACGGTATCGGATATGACTATACGTTAGCATGGGCTAATGCGGATATATCTTCATTACCTTCAAGCAGTCTTGCTGCATTAGAAAAGAGAGAAGAACTTGGCAAAGCTAACTTAGCAAAGCTTAACGATAATAATAGTCAGGAATTTGATAAGCTAATCAAAGATTATAGTGATCAAAATACTGATGTGTTTTTTGCTGCTAGAAAAGGTTACATTGATGATATTATTGAACCGGCTTTGACCAGAAATTATTTGATTGCCGCTCTTGGTATGATTGAGAGGTCTTAAACATGGATAATGTCATAGTAATTTTGGGATCTTGCTTATTGGTTTTGGGAATCATTTTAGCCGTATTAATGATTACCATAATATCAAAGTTAAAATCTGTAAACTTTTCTAACAACAACAAAGATGTTTCTGATAATGTTATATCTTCGGTCAATAATGATGAATTGATTGCAGTAATTACGGCAGCGGTATCAATGTATTATATTGCTGAATCAGGCGTAGTACCGATGTTTAGAGTTAAAAGCATAAAAAAAGCTAATAGGAGATGATAAAATGCGTAAGTTTAAGATAACCGTAAATGGAAACACATATGAAGTAGCAGTAGAAGAAATGAGTGCAACATCAACTGTATCAGCACCTGCATCGGCAGTATCAGCACCTGTGCCCACATCTGTAGCACCTGTTAATACAGCCCCTGTAACTGCTCCTGCAGCACCTGCACCGGCTGCACCTGTAAAAAATGTTCCTGCTAACGGTACTCCGTTAAAAGCACCTATGCCTGGAACAATTGTTAAAATCGTTGCACCTACTGGTACAGCGGTAAAAAAAGGCGATGTAGTTGTAGTTTTGGAAGCAATGAAAATGGAAAACGACATTGTTTCTCCTGCTGATGGCGTTGTAAATATATCTGTAAACCAAGGCGCCAATGTAAATTCAGGCGATGTTATAGCAATAATTGGTTAAATCCACATTTGTTATGTTTTCAAATCATTAGGAGAAAGAAATGGCAAAGAAAATAAAAATAATGGATACAATATTGCGTGATGCACATCAATCACAAGCAGCAACACGTATGTCAATTGACGACATGCTACCCATTGCACCGCTTCTTGATAAGATAGGTTATTACGCATTGGAAGTTTGGGGTGGCGCAACTTTTGATGCCTGCCTAAGGTTTTTAAATGAAGATCCGTGGGAAAGATTAAGAAAGCTTAGAGCCGCAATGCCCAATACAAAATTGCAAATGCTTCTAAGAGGTCAAAACCTTTTGGGATATAAGCATTATGCAGATGATGTTGTAGATAAATTTTGTGAATTATCAATAAAAAACGGCATTGATATTATTAGAATTTTTGATGCGCTTAATGATCCTCGTAATATAAAACGCGCTGTTGAAGCTACAAAAAAAGCAGGCGGAACTGTTGAGGCTGCTATTTCTTATACGACAAGTGAAGTTCACACGCTAAAATATTTTGTAGAACTGGCAAAAGATTATGAAAGAATGGGCGCTGATATAATTTGTATAAAAGATATGGCAAACCTCTTGCTTCCTTATGAAGCTTATGAGCTTGTTAAGGCATTAAAAGATGAAATAAAAGTGCCTATACATTTACATACTCATAATACCGCAGGCACAGGCGATATGACTTATCTAAAAGCTATTGAGGCTGGTTGTGATATAGTAGATACCGCTTTATCGCCTCTAGGTAATGGAACATCTCAGCCTGCTACCGAATCACTTGTTGCAACATTAAAAGGCACTCAATATGATACCGGACTTGATTTGGAACTTTTGAGTCAGGCTGCTGATTATTTTAGAGGAGTTGCAGACAAATTGAAAAAACAGGGTATTATAAGCCCCAATGTATTATCTGTAGATATAAAAGCACTTATATATCAAGTTCCTGGCGGAATGTTATCCAACCTGATCAGTCAGTTA
>DATCJR010000170.1 GCA_036562685.1 Clostridia bacterium
TTTTCCAGTGGCGATAGTACCAGCCTTCCTCTTTGGGAAACTTGTCCATGTCCGCCCTGATGGAAGCCGGACAATCACCGAGGATCCTGCAACGGTTTATGTATTTCTGATAAATGTAATGGCTCGGCACATCGCCGTTTAAAGTCCAGAGCGTTTTAGGATTATCAGCCGAAGCTTGCCGCGCAAAACACTCATCGATAAACTGCTCATGCGCGTTGTTAACCTCGTCAACCAAAATAACACCGAGGGTTTTCCCGAGAATTTTTTTCCAATGGCTGGCCATAGCAAATCCGCAAAGCAACACCCGTTTGACTTTCGGTTTTCCGGGGATATCACATTTTACCTTCAGGTAGTAGCCGCCGAACTCTTCTTTTTCGCGGTCGCAGTATGTAGGATAGCAGATCTCCAACCCAAAATCTGACTGAAGGATATTATCACGGACAGCGTCTAAATCTTGAGCTGCTATCAAATGCAAACGCTCATTAGAATCCTGGACCGCTTCGAAAAATGCTTGAATCGCAGTTACGGTCTTTTGGGATCGTATAGAACCTTCAAAAACAAAAAGCCTGCATTTCGGATGTAGGAACACGGCCATGGCATCTAGGTAAGCGTCGTTGATGATGAAATCTTTTATCATGCTCCCTCACCTGCTTCTTTTTCTGGATTATTGGTTATGCTTTCATCCTCATCGTTAAATCCAGGGACTATGCGACTTTTAAGCGCCTCAAGCGTGATCTGATGCATGTCAGCTTGCTTTTCTTCAGCATCGTTCTTTTCGACGATATAGCGATCATCGTTTTTCCATCTGTTGGGTTTGCGGTTCTTGAGCCAGAATATTTGAGCTGTCGTATCGGGCGGATAATAGATTTCTTCGTCGACGTATTCGATTTCATCCCAGTCCTCGCCGCGTCTCAGTCGAACCGGTTTCCGAATCGTTTCTTTAAACCCGAGCGCCTTTTTCAGCAAAGCTTGCTCGACTTTGTAGTCAACGACCTCTTTCCCATTTTTGAGGGCGTCGGCAAAGTCGGGGAACCTTTTCTTCCAGTCATAGATTGTTGTCCGCTGGATTCCGATTTTCCCTGCAATTTCTTCGTCGGTTAGGCCATCTCTTGCCCATCCGTTGACAAGCGCCAATCCTTCTTCGGAAATCCAATAGACATATTTATCCCTGGTTCCCTTACGCTTTTTTGAAGTTTTAGGTATTGGCGCCTTGTTCTTTGTTTCCTGTTTTTTTTTATCCGGATTTGCCACTTGTATCACCTTATAAGAGTAATTACTTAATAAATATAGACTTAATATATATATAGACTTAATAGATAATAAGAGTAATAATCTAATTAAAAAGCACTCAGTATATATCTCTTATATATACTAAGTGCTTTCACTTAAGAATTGGGGATGTATTGGTGTATAAATCACTCTTAAAAATAAGAGAGTGATTTCAGGCAAACACTCAGCATTAGGCGGAGGTTATAGGAGGTTATACTGAGTGTTTGAAATATATTGTGGAAGGGGCGCAAACGCATTGAAGCATACGCTTGCAGTTTACACTATATCAAAGTGAAGTGTTAGATTTCAACCCCGAATTGTTAGGTTTTCCCATTTTTTCTATGATTTTTGTGTTGATATAGCGAATATAACTGTAATTATAGCGTACTTTTTCTCCATATGCATTGAAGCGTCTGAGCCTCTTATGAATCTTTTTGAGCGATTCGTTTTTTATGTGCCGATGATAGAAGACTCTTAATTCGAGGTTCCTCGGATTCAATTCAAGACACTCACGAACAATGCTTTCGATCTCGCCTTTGTTCCTCTTCTTATCGTTAAGTTGATTCTTCAGCTGCTTGATTTCGGCGACCAAATCCTCGAGCTCTTTAAAGAGTTCGTGAACATTTTCAACGTATCCATTTGATCTGATGACCCTGTCATACTGCTGGGCTTGCACGTCCTTTGGACCTTTGATGAGCTCGTCCAGCCTTTTCTCCTTTTGCTCTATTAATTTACTAATACTATATATCTGTTGTTTTAGTGTATTATATACATAATATATATTAACATCATCATCTAGTACAGTTATAGTATTATACTTAATAGGCTTGTTTTCAATCGGAAGATCCATTCACTTGCCCCCTTCATAAGAATTTATCAGCGAAAAATATCACAACAAACAACACTATTGCTAATACTAATCCTAACCACCAGCCGAGATCGTCTTTGTTGTCTTTCATGATGTTTTCTCCCTCAACACAACGACCTCAACTTGCGGTTTCTTTATCTGCTTGCTGATTTTGCAAGCAACATCATAGCAATAACCTCTAGCAAATTCCCTGACGCCTGTCCATATCGGACGACCATTGACAAAATCTTCAACATAGATCCTGCTATCTTTTCTGCGGATTGCAAATTCTAAATTGTACATGGCATCACTCCTCGCCCTATTTTTCATTCTGAGTTTTAACTTGTTGTTCGGCAATCATAATATCACCTCAAAAAAATTCCTTGAATACCGCTTCCAAAACTTGAACAACAATAGAATTCCCTGCTTGCTTGTAAAGCTGGGAATTGGAATTAACTTTCTCAGCTTTATCAAAATCTTCATCCGAAAAACCCATTAATCTCCAACATTCTTTTGGAGTAACTTTGCGAATTCGATAAAACATATTACCAACTTTTATAAATGCTCTATTAAATTCATCAATATAAATATTTTTATAAAATTGTTTTAATTTTGATATGTTACAAATTTCCTTCTTTACTGCTATTGCAGTTACAGTGCCATGATTTTCCATAACAGTAGGAGCAATTCCGTTTATATCAACTATTCTGCTTGCATTATGACCGCTTGGCGAATAATTGCCTTTTACAACAACACCAATATCATCTGAAGTTGTTTTAAATGTAGGAGATAAACCTATATTATCTTTAATAAAATTATCAGAAGGCCTATTGCCAGGGCTGCCTGTTAAAGTGTATGAAATACTTTGTTTTAATGGATTAATAGGCCTAAACTTATCAGCTCTGACAAACTCGTTTCTGTTAGTAACATCCGTCAAGCTTTTCAACATTTTATCTGATAAATAATACTTCTCATCAACTTCATCTTCTAAAAAATCTTTTAGTCTATATTTAAGCTTTTGTTTTCTAGGAAATTCATAATAATAATCTCCCAATAGGCTTACCATAAAACATCGGTTTCTATTTTGAGGTATTCCGTAATCTTTAGCATTCAGCAATTTAAAATAATTTGAATAACCTAACTTTTCTAAAAACAGTTGCCATTCCCGGAAGTCTTTGAAATGTTTTTTGTTGATGACTTGTGGAACATTCTCCATAAGAAGAATTTGAGGAAGCTCTTTGCATTCTTTCAAAAGTCTTTCTACTTCCCATAACAACCCACTTCTAGTTCCGCTGCCTTTTTTCATACCGGCACCTTTACCTGCTAGACTTAAATCTTGACAAGGAAAAGAATAAGTCATTATGTAATCATACTTATCCGTTTCTACAATCCCTAAATCTTTAGCAGTAATCTTAGTAATATCCAAAGGCTCAAAATTAGTGCCATGAATA
>DATCJR010000171.1 GCA_036562685.1 Clostridia bacterium
AAAGATATCAATGTGTTTTTCAATGAACTCGAAAAAATGATGGATTTGGTCGTAAGGCAGTTGTTAGACAGATTTGAAATTCAACGTCATAAGAAAGTACGCAACTTCCCATTCTTAATGGGTCAAGGAGTATGGATTGATTCAGAAAAACTTAATATTGATGACGAAGTCGGCGAAGTTCTCAAAAATGGTACATTGTCTATAGGCTTTATAGGCTTGGCGGAAACTCTTGTGGTGTTGACTGGTCATCATCATGGTGAATCTATTGAAAGCAGAAACTTGGGACTTGAAATAGTAACCTTTATGCGTGATTATACGGACAGAATGACCAAAAAGTACAATCTAAACTTTACATTGCTTGCTACGCCTGCAGAAGGATTGTCCGGAAGATTTGTTAAGCTTGACCGCAAGAAGTTTGGCGTAATCAAGGGCGTAACCGATAGAGAATATTATACTAACAGTTTCCATGTTCCTGTATATTATCCTATTTCGGCTTATGAAAAAATCAAAATAGAAGCTCCTTATCATGCGCTTACCAATGCAGGACATATTACTTATGTTGAGCTTGACGGCGATACAGCCAATAACTTAGAAGCATTTGAATCAATAGTAAGAGCAATGCATGACAATCATATCGGATATGGCTCAATTAACCATCCCGTTGATCGCGATCCTGTTTGCGGATATAACGGAATAATAGGCGATGTTTGCCCCAAATGCGGAAGAAAAGAAAATGAAGGACCTAGTTTTGAAAGAATAAGAAGAATAACAGGATATCTAGTTGGTACTTTGGATAGATTTAATGACGCAAAACGAGCAGAAGAGCGCGACAGAGTAAAACATACAATATCATAATATTATGCAGTTAAGAATATCAGGATTAATTCAAGAATCAATAGTTGACGGACCTGGAATAAGGTTCGTCATATTTGCACAAGGGTGTGATTTCCATTGCGAGGGTTGTCACAACCCTCAGACATGGAGTCATACAGGCGGTACTTTAGTTGATACCGATACTTTGTATGAAAAAATCAAAGCCAATCCCTTGATAAAAGGAATAACTATAAGCGGAGGCGAGCCTTTTTTGCAAAGCTCCGCCCTTATTCCGCTTATCAAAAAGCTAAAAGCTGACGGCTATGAAATAGCCGTATATACGGGATATTGTTTTGAAGAATTACTAAACTGCAATGATTCAAAAACAGAAATGGCTAAGCTGGTCGATATTATTATTGACGGCAGATTTATATTGGCTCAAAAAAGCCTTTTGTTAAAATTTAAGGGCTCAAAAAATCAAAGAATTATTAATGTTCAGAAGTCACTACAAGAAAACAAAACAGTAATAGAAACATCCGAACGCTGGGGCGGTGTGCAATAATTTTTCGTCTTTGAAAATTAATCCAAGCTTTTAACGCTTATTTCGTATGTTTTTCCGTCTTTGCCAATAGCCAGTAAATTATCAGGAAATTCGGTTTCAGATGGATAAACAACTTTTTCTATTATATTTGATTCCATTATTAATAATTCGCCAATAATAAAAATGAGTTCGTCCATATTTCCCCCAAACTAAAAAAGAAGTTGAGATAATTATACTCCCATAATTATGGGAACGCAAACAAACTCAAGCACAATTATAAAATTATAACAAAAATGTGTAAAAATCCCCATATATATGGAAATCAATATATTTTCTTATTTTATTGTGGTAATATAATAAGACTAGTTATGGCAAATAATATGATTAATTTAGACGTTTTTAGAGAAAGGCTAAAAGAGTATATAAAAGAAAGAAACATAAATCAGTCGATTTTAGCACGCGAGACGGGAATATCAAACCAAGCAATATCTAACTGGATATTAGGAAAAGGGGAACCACTTGTAACTTATGTTTGGCGACTAGCGGATTATTTTGATTGTTCTATCGATTATTTGCTAGGTCGCACGGATTATTAAAATACTGATTCTCCGCAATTTATATCAAAAGGTGCTATCAACAAACGTTGTAAGGTTTTTTGATAATTATCAAACAACCACTTTGTCGCATAAGCGTAGTTTTGAATACAGTCAAATTCACTATACATAAAATATTTTACGCACTTAACAATTTTGGTAAGTTCTCTAGGCGGCTCATTGATATTGTCAAAAATATAAAACCTTTTTAGACATGAGGTTTTTATTAATCCCCTCAGCTTTTGCATTTCTTGAGAGATATTTTTTATCAACTCTTCAAATTCAGCAGTTTTATCAGGTTTTACTTGAAAAATCTTTACTTCACTAAAATTTTGCATTTTTTTCCCTTATAATTTTGATCGTGTAAGAATTTTGGACGCTCTTAAAGGCGAATCCTTGCTGGTTCCCCAAGGAATATCTTTCTTTTGATAATCAAATTTTTGAGTAAATGAATTTAGATCCGAATTTAACTTTGCCAGCTTGGAAATCTGAACGGAATAAATTGATTCTAAGAATTGATTTGCTTTTGAATGCGCGTGATGAGCGTTTTCCAAAAGTTTTGCATAATGGTATAGACAGAAGCCCTGTGAATCATTAAGCATTTTTACAAAAGCTGGTTCGTTATAATACATCTGCGCCACAGTCATATAGTATCTTTGCATATTATTCTCAATATCCATACATATAACGCAAGACTCACTTTCTTTTTGCAGTTCTTGCGCTTGTTTTTTTGCTGATTTTATGCTAGACGGCGGCTTCAAAATGTTTTGCAAATGTTCTGTTCTGGTAATACTCTGAAGTGCAACTCCCAATATATTATCACCGTTAATAAGCATGTTATAGTGATGAGCGCAAAATCCATATTTATTGACAAGCTGGCGTGAAGTCGGCACCATGACAGCTTCGTTTAAAAATTTATCAACAAACATTGTACTTAGTTCTTGGGTGATAGTACACATAGGACACAAACCATCTTTTTTGAAAGCATCCCATATCGGTGTGGTATGAATTTTGTATTGCATAAAGGAAAACCGCCTTACATAGTATTAAATAGAAGTATAACCTAAAAGGCAGGGTAATTCAAGCATGAAAAACAATAAAGGCGGTATTGATTACAGCGAATGGAGCTATGACAAAAAGCGTTTGGGTTATAGCAAGGACTATTATGATAATGAAGAATATACAAATTCGCCTCAATCAAACAGTCTTGAATTATATAAGATAGATCAAAAGTCTTTGAGCCGATATGATCATGTTGAGCAGCTTCAAAGTTATGATTCAGACCATCAAACTGCTTTAACTTTTGATCAATATCAAAAAGCTTATCCTAAAACTTCAAAGCTAAAAAAATCCGAAATTATTACAGCCATGATTCTTATGGTTAGCGGACTACTGATCACAATTTTTTTAACCATACTTTTGGCGCAAGGTCTTAATATAGGGCATTTGATGGGCAAAATCAATCAAGCCAATTCTAAAAAAACAGATTATTACGCAGTGCAAATAGGCAGTTATATAACAGAAAGCGAAGCCAAAAATGCTTCTAATGCCATAAAAGAATTGGGCGGAGCAGGATATATCATTGTTGACGGTTCTTACCGAATAATTGCAGGTGTTTATCC
>DATCJR010000172.1 GCA_036562685.1 Clostridia bacterium
AATGATAGGTATAGACATTATTGAGATAAAAAGAATAAAAACAGCCTTGACGCGTACTCCGTCTTTTTTGGAAAAAGCCTTTACAGAATATGAACGGGAATATTACCAAAAAAAAGGCTGCAAAGTTCAAACTCTTGCAGGAATTTTTTGTGCAAAAGAAGCGTTTGTTAAGGCGTTAAAGACAGGCTTTGTAGAGATTAACTTAAAAGACATAGAAATTAGACATACATCTACAGGAAGTCCATATCTAGTCTTTTATAACAAAGCCCAAGAATTGATGCAAGATATGATAGCAGAAATAAGCATATCTCACAGCCAAAACTATGCGACAGCAATATGTTTGATAAAAAAACGGGACTAAAAGTCCCGTATTTTTTTACCTAAAACACTAGATGAATTTTTAGTATTTTAAAATCTAGATATTATAATCCAAACTGTCTTATTATTCCTTTTGCCATTACATCGCCCATTTCATAGGCTTGCGCCTGAATCAAATCGTATTGCGCTACGCCTTTTTCATATTCTTTGTTCAAAATCATAACAACGGCATCTTCCAATAACTCAAGGTGTTTAAATAACATATCGCGCCATTCTCTTTGACTCCAGTAAGGGTTAATCGAAGCCAATAATCTCGCGATCATTTCGGCGTTTTCAAACCAAAGTCTGCGTTGTCTGTCATATTCTTGTATGTCTGCAGCTTTTCCTGCGTCTACTAAGGCGGCTGCAATTAAAAGGTGGTCGGTTAGCAACTCGACAAATTCTTGTGTCGCACGGTTTCCATAAAACGGTCTTAAAACCATTCCAAAGTCTGAAGGGTTTCTTAGCAATCTTTGAGTTACAGCTTCTAGGTCAGGATTGTTAAAAATACTGCTTACAATAAACTGTCTGGTCCATAATACATGCTCATTCCAAAGCCTTCTCATGGTATAAAAAATATGTAATTGCGACGGGTTTAAGCATTTTTCTTCTGTATTGTAATTGGAATACATTATCTTTTCTCCTTATGTAAATAATCATTACATACTATGCATGTATATTTGTTTTTGCTAAAACAGGTTAGTCAAAACCTAATTATGATATAATAAATAAGGTGATTAAAATGTTTTTATACTCATCTTGCGAAATGAAAAATATTGACCGCTATAATGAAGAAGTTTTAGGCGTCAGCACCGTTACTTTAATGGGCAGGGCAGGCAAGGCTTTGGCTGATGCTGTAAAGACATTAAATAAAAAGAACATTGCAATTGTTTGCGGTCCTGGCAATAACGGTGGAGATGGATTGGCGGCTGCGGAATATTTGGTAGATTTTTATAATGTAGATGTGTTTTTGACAGGCGAAATAAATTCACAGGGTGCAAAATATTATCTTGATAGACTTGAACAAAAAGGACAAAAAACTTTAAAAGCACAAGATCAGGATTTTTCAAAATATGAAGTAATAGTCGATGCCATTTTTGGAACAGGGCTAGCAAGAGAAATTAGCGGTATTTATAAGGATATTATTCAAGCAATTAACCAAAGCAATGCTTATATCATAAGCGCCGATATCCCTAGCGGATTAAATTCAGATAACGGTCTTATTCAAGGCGTATGTGTAAAAGCACACACTACGGTTACCTTTGTAGGATACAAGATAGGACATTTTTTTAATGACGGCGCTGATATGTGCGGCAACATTATACTTGACGATATCGGCGCAGTTATACCCGAAGGCGATTATATAGAAGTTCCAGACAATATCGTTTTGCCTAAAAGACCTAAGGCTTCGCATAAAGGCAATTATGCCAACATCAAAATAATTGCAGGAAGCGAGACTATGTGCGGTGCTGCTTATCTTGGGCTTAATTCGGCTCAGGCTGCACTTTTAAGCGGTGCAGGTTTGATAACGCTTGCAATTCCCGATTCGATTAAATGTGCTTATATGTCTAGAGTAACAGAAAACATGCTATATTTTTTATCTGATGATAAAAGTGGACACGTAATTTTTAATCAAAATGAAATTGACGAATTAATGAAAAAAACTGATGTTTTGATAATCGGCATGGGATTAGGACAAAGCCAAGAAGTGGGCAAAATAATAGATTATGTTATTAAAAACTATGCCATTACAGTGATAATAGATGCTGACGGGCTTAACAGTCTGAATAAAGACAGTCTAAAAAATACTAAGTGCCAAGTCATTTTGACTCCGCATATTGGAGAGTTTGCAAGACTTAATAAAAAAAGCATTGACGAAATTAAGAAAAACCCTATTGAATTGGCAAAACAGTTTTCAAAAGAATATAAAGTTATAACAGTTTTGAAAAGTAATTGCACAGTAATAACGGACGGTGATAAAGTGTTAGCTAATATAACGGGCACTCCAGCTCAAAGTAAAGGCGGCAGCGGAGATGTATTGTCTGGATGCATAGGCGCTTTGGTCAAAGTTTTGCCTGTTTTGCAAGCTTGCTATGCAGCGTGTTTTGTATGCGGTCAGGCTGCAATAAATGCCGAGCATCAAAAAGGCTCATATAGCGTACTAGCGTCAGATGTAATAAATAATATTCCTAATGTAATTAAGGATTTGATAGCTAAGTAGTATTAGGTTTGATGTTTTAATTGATATAAAAAACACGCAGTTTTATTGCGTGTTTTTTCTTTATTTTTGAGTTTTATTTTTTTCTATTTTCAAGATCTATTATTGAGTGAGTATCTGATCGGGATATTGGCTTCCAGCCTTTTATCTTAAACAAGGCACGATAAATAATATAGACATAGGTTGCAATATTAATAGGGAATGTAAAGATATAAAATATCTTTTTATATGCTGGAGCGATAATACGCTTCCAATCAAGAATGGTAACAACCAATGCTATAAAAGCCAAAATGGCGTAGAATATCCCTAAAAATATTAATAATTTGATTGCGACCGCAGATAATGAAATTTCAGGTGATATTATAGCCAAAAATATCTGAGCAATGGATGAACCAAGTCCCCATGTGATTGTAATCAAAGGTATGGGCAGTAATATGAGGTTGAGGTCATGTGCTGCAAATTGTCTTTTTGTAATCAAATTTTTAAAATATTTTAAGGAGAACAATTTCATGCATATATAATTGCCTCGTACCCATCTAACGCGCTGATTGATCATATCCTTAAATTTGGCAGGCTGTTCATCATAAAATACTGCATCAAAACATTGTATGATTTTTTGACCTTTTAAAACATTGGCATGAGAAAATTCCAAATCTTCGGTAAGTGTTGTATAAGGCCAGCCGCCCTGAGAAACAAGCAATTCATAATCGACATAAAAGCCTGTTCCGCTTATATGAGTTTGGGTATGTAACTTGGTTCTAGCGCGATGTTCAAGGCGTGATTGTTCCAAATAAATCATACCGCTGCCTGCTGCAATCCAGTTCTGTCCATAATTTTTGGGAGCACGGTATCCAGTGATGATTTTGTAGCCTTCGTTTACGGCATCATTCATTTTTATAACAAAATCTTTTGACAAAAGGTTGTCAGCATCAAACAAGAAAAATCCTTTATAATTGCGGTCTTTATATTCTGTAAAAATCTTATTTAGAACATAATTAAGTGCATAGCCTTTGCCCTTTTTTTCAGTATCAAACCTTTCATAGACTATTGCGCCAGCGTTCTTAGCAACTAGGGCAGTATTGTCAGTGCAGTTGTCAGCTATGACAAATATATCTATAAGCTCAGAAGGATAGTCTTGTTTTTTTATGCTGTCTATCAATTGTGCGATGACTTTTTGCTCATTTCGTGCAGGAATTAATACGCCATAACGATTAAGTTCAGATGCTTTTTTAAATCGTTTAGGGGGCAAGAAAACAGCAACAAAAAAATATATAATAAGATGAAAATTAAGCGCCAATAAGACGATGGTCATTATTAATGATACGAGGTCAATTGTTTTTAAAATTTCAGTCATTTTTTTCCTCAGTAATTTTTTCGTGTTTTAGATTTATAACATTTTTTTGGGCAATTATCAGCA
>DATCJR010000173.1 GCA_036562685.1 Clostridia bacterium
GGCAAAAAGAAAATACATTAGAAATGTTTTGTCCATTTAAAAACATTGATTTTCGTTATAATACCCTTAATCTCGGACAGCTAACATTAGAAGCTTATTCTCCTTTGGAAGATTGCATTAGCGTTAAAATCATAGGCTACAGAGGTGGAAAACACAAAGTCAAAAAATTTGAATGGAATCGTCAAAAAGTAGATATCAACATTACTCAAAATGGTGCTGAATTGGTGTCTGGAAAACTTACATTAAAGGCACAAAAAAGACCATTTAATATATCGTTTTATGCCGAAGGCGAAAGACTTACAGGCTATCTTGATAAATCACTTTCTGTTATGACTGACAAATTTACTCAAACACGCTTTTTGGTAAACGGACTTGAACTTGGAGTGGGCGAATACATTTATGGAGGCGGCGAACGCTTTACTCCATTTATCAAAAACGGACAGTCAATAGATATTTGGAACGAAGACGGTGGAACAGCAAGTAATATTTCATATAAAAACATACCATTTTTTATAAGCAGCAAAGGATATGCAATATTTGTCAACACTCCTGACAGAGTTTCCTTTGAAATAGGCAGCGAAAAAGTGGAAGAAACACAATTTTCGGTTGCAGACGAAGAACTTGAATATGTAATTATTTATGGCAAAAAGCCAGCCGAAATATTGGAAAAATACACACAGCTTACAGGCAGACCCGCATTATTGCCGCCCTGGTCATTTGGACTATGGCTTTCTACATCTTTTACTACCAATTATGATGAAAAAACAGTCAATTTTTTTATTGATGAGATGTTTAGGCGCAATATTCCGCTTTCAACTTTTCATTTTGATTGTTTTTGGATGAAAGAATTTGAATGGTGCGGTATGGAATGGGACAAAGACCTTTTCCCAGATCCAAAAGAAATGATAGAAAGACTGCACAAAAAAGGTCTTAAGGTTTGTGTTTGGATCAATCCTTATATCGCTCAAAAGACTGCATTATTCGAAGAAGGTATGGAAAAAGGATATTTCTTAAAAAGACCTGACGGCAAGGTTTATCAGCGTGATGAATGGCAAGCTGGTATGGCGATTGTGGATTTTACCAATCCAGCTGCTGCCAAGTGGTATGCTGATAATCTAGAAAAGCTTTTAGACATGGGCGTGGACTGCTTTAAGACAGATTTTGGAGAAAGAATTCCAGAAGATGTCGTATATTTTGACAACAGTTTCCCCAGAGGCGCCCATAACTATTATACATATCTTTATAACCGTTGCGTTTTTGAATTGCTTGAAAGAAAAAGAGGAAAAGGCGAAGCGGTTTTGTTTTCAAGAAGTGCATGTGCAGGCGGACAGTCCTTCCCTGTACACTGGGGTGGGGACTGCAACTCAAATTACAACTCAATGGCTGAAAGTTTAAGAGGTGGCTTGTCATTAGTTTCTAGCGGGTTTTCATTTTGGAGCCATGATATAGGTGGCTTTGAAAATAACTCTCCTCCTGATATATACAAAAGATGGGTTGCTTTTGGACTGTTATCCTCGCACAGCAGATTGCATGGTTCAACATCATATAGAGTTCCTTGGAATTATGATGAAGAAGCATGCGATGTCTTGAGATTTTTTACCAATTTAAAATATGAACTTATGCCTTATATATATAGTGCGGCAATTTTGTCGCATCAAAAAGGAACACCTATAATGCGTCCGATGTTCTTTGAATTTGATGAGCCTACCTGCAAATATCTAGACAGACAATATATGTTCGGTCAAAGCATTTTGGTGGCACCTGTATTTTCATCAGACAATCAATGCGAGTTCTATTTGCCCGAAGGCAATTGGATACATTATCTAAGCGGCGAATGTTTGACTGGCGCAAGATGGTATAAAAAAGAATATGACTTTTTCTCTTTGCCTTTATATATCCGTCCAAACTCAATAATTGCGCGCGGTGCTGTTAACAACAGACCTGATTATGATTATATAAAAGATACAGTATTTGAAATTTTTGGACTAGAAACAGAGGCGCAATGTATCGTTTATTCCGCTGACCTAAATCAAAAAGCCGAAGTTAGAGCGAAAAGAATAAAAGATACAATTAATATAACTACTACTGGCGAAGTTAAGTATATTTTGCTCAACGGCATTTTTGAATGCCAGGCAACAGGCGCACAACAGCAAAAAAACCAAAGAGGAATAAAGCTTACTTTAACATCAGACAATGTTTCGATTAAACTCTAAACTAATAATTCATTTAAAAAATTCTGGTTTTATATGCTGAATATATAGAATTGGGGGAGTGATGATGTGAAAAAACAGTTATTTCTTGGTGCTGCTTATTATCCCGAAGTCAATTATTTTCAAACTTTGGATGAAGATATTGCATATATGAAAAAAGCCCATTTGAATGTTATGAGAATGGGTGAATTTGCATGGAGTGTTTTTGAACCCAAAGAAGGCGAATATAATTTTGACTGGCTTGAAGACGTAGTAAAAAAACTGTATAAAAACGGTATTTATAGTATTCTATGCACGCCCTCCAATACTCCGCCTATATGGCTTACAAGAAAACATCCCGAAATTTTGAGGCGAGATGATGACGGTCAATATGCGGTTCATGGCGGACGGGGACACGGCTGTCCCAACAGCCCTGTATTTAACAGCTATGTGGAAAAAATCGTCAAAAAAATGGCGGAGCGTTTTAAGGATAACCCCGCAGTGATAGGTTGGCAGATAGATAATGAAATTTATCCATGGCGTCAAGGCTGTCATTGCGATTATTGCATGGATAAGTTTTATGAGTATCTAGAAAAAAGATATGGAACTATTGATAATCTCAATAGACAATGGAGCTTGCGCATTTGGAGTATAGAATATCAGGATTTTAGACAAATAGAATATCCCAAGATAAAAGAATGGGGAAGTCATCCTTCAGCTACTACCGAATATATTAGTTTTCAGGTGCATAGCAATGCGGATTTTATATCACGACAAGCAGATATTTTGAGAGAATGCGGAGTAAAAGTGCCGATAGGCACCGATATGATGACTGTTGTTAGTCAGGACCATTACATAACCAATCAAAATCTTGATGTGGCTATGCTTAATCATTATCACAGCAAAAAAAATCTTTGGGAAGCGGGTTTTTGGATGGACTATATGTCGGGGTTGAAAGCTAGACCGTTTTGGAATACGGAAACAGCCACCACAGCAAACGGTTCTAACAGTGTGAATCCGGATCCATATCCTGTAAATTTCAATTATATCAATACGTTATTGCCTTTTGCATTTGGCGCAGAAATGAATCTTTATTGGCTGTTTAGAGCCCATTATGCCGGACCTGAACTTATGCATTCTTCTGTGATAACTTCTCAGGGCAAACCCGTTCATGTTTTTGATGAGATAATTAAAGCGTCAGAAACTTTGGAAAAATGCGGTCAATTTTTGATTGACTATCAATTATCCCAGCCAGAATTTGCAATGAGCTTTTCAAGTCACGCGTGGAATATGTTTGAAGGGCAAAAAGTGGTGGCAGGATTTAATTACTTTGAAAATATTTTAAATTGCTATAAGACATTAATAAATGCGTCATTGCGTCCGCATATTCATAATCCTAATAATTCATTAGACGGAATAAAGGTTTTGTATTCGCCGTTTTTGATTTCGTTAGAAGAAGGAAATTTTAAAGAAAGGCTTACTAACTGGATAAAAGACGGCGGAGTATGGATAACAGGTCCGCTTACTGATATAAGAAATCAATATTGCGCAAAATTCATTAATACGGTTTTTGGATTAATAGAAGAATTGACAGGATTAGAAAATCTTTATCAGATTCCTGCAACAAGCCTTGAAAATACTATTATCTTAGAAAATGGTATAACCAGCAAGACAAATATTTGGAACGATGTTTTTGAAATTAAACCAGAGCATAAGGTAATAGCTAAGTATCAGTCCCAAAGCGCCAATATAGACGGCAAGGCTGCGATAGTTGGCTGCAAGGTAGGAAAAGGCGAAGTTGTTGTAATGGGCACAATGCCCGAAAATGAAATTATGGTAGATATTATAAAAAAATATCTTGATAAAACGCATTCTTTGCCTGATATAAAATGCAGTCCGTATGTAATCGCGGTAAAAAGAACAGATGGCAAGAAAACAGGATATTGCATAGCAGAGACTGCATGCGAGCAAGGTTATGTAGAACTTGATGGCGAATATATAGATGTTGCCAGCGGCAAAAAAGTTAATGGCAAAATTGACATTAAGCCTTACAGCTTTATTTGCTTGGAGAAAATCTGATGAAAGAAAGATTTAAAAACAGTCAATGGTTTAGAGACGCAAGATTTGGAATGTTTATTCATTGGGGATTATATGCAATTCCTGCACGAGGCGAATGGGTAAAAAGCATAGAAAAAATTCCCGATGAAGTTTATGACCGATATTTTGATGAATTTAACCCGACTGAATTTGATCCGGTTTTTTTAGCAAAAACGGCCAAGCTGGCAGGAATGAAATATGCAGTTTTAACCTCAAAACATCATGACGGTTTTTGTCTTTTTGATAGCCGATATACCGATTACAAAATCACCAACACCAAATACAAAAAAGATGCAGTAAGAGAATTTTTGGATGCGTTTAGAGCGGAGGGATTAAAAGTCGGCTTATATTATTCTTTGCTAGACTGGCATCATCCTGACTATCCCGCATTTGATGATCCTTATCATCCTATGCGGGGCAATCCCGAAGCTAATCAAAAAAGAGATTTTTCAAAATATCTTGAATATATGCACAATCAGATAAAAGAGCTGGTTACACAATATGGAAAGCTTGATTTGATGTGGCTTGATTTTTCTTATGACGAATTAAAAGGCGAAAAATGGCGTGCTACTGAACTTGTCAATATGATTCGTTCTTTTCAGCCTGATATCTTAATTAATAACAGACTTGACGCGGCAGCCGACCATTTTGGCGGCATTATGACTGATGAGCCTAAGGTTTATAGCGGCGATTTTGCTTGTCCTGAACTTCTTATGCCGCCGCAAGGCTTGCATGATGATTCGGGCGAAGCGATACCTTGGGAAATCTGCGCATCAATAAATGAGAGCTGGGGATATAATGCGCAGGATAAAAACTTTAAAGACAGCACGCTTATTATAAAAAAACTTATAGAAGCTGTTTCAAAAGGCGGAAACTTCATTCTCAATATATCACCAGATGCTAAGGGAAAATTACAGACGGAAGCAGTTGAAACTTTGAAAAAAGTCGGCGAGTGGTTAAGGACTTTTGGAGAGAGTATTTACGGATGTGATGATGCTCTTCTTCCAAAACCCGAATGGGGAAGATACACAAAAAAAGGCAATTACATTTTTGCGCATGTCTTTGAACGCCCTTTAGGTCCGTGTCTGGAACTTTCATCAATAGACAAAAAAGACATAGAAAGCATTGTTATGCTAAATGACGCAAGCGAAATCAAATTAATGACTGAATGGATAGCCGCCAATTATCCCAAAAACACATTTGCCGAAATTT
>DATCJR010000174.1 GCA_036562685.1 Clostridia bacterium
AATATACCTATTATAGCGATAATAAAAAATCTCCAGAGAAGTTTTACGAAAATATAGAATATCATTACGAATTTCTTGGAGATAAATTGATAATAGGTAAGTTCTGCGCAATTGCAGAGGGTGTTAAGTTTATTATGAATGGCGCAAATCATAGAATGGATGGAATTACAACTTATCCTTTTAACATCTTTGGATGTGGATGGGAAAAGGTTACTCCTACAATAGAACAACTTCCTTTTAAGGGAGATACTGTGATTGGTAATGATGTCTGGATTGGCCAAAATGTTACCATTATGCCAGGTGTTAAAATTGGTGATGGTGCGATTATTGCCGCTAATTCAACAGTAGTGAAAAATGTTGAACCCTATTCAATATATGGTGGGAATCCGGCTAAGTTTATCAAAAAACGCTTTAGTGACGAAAAAATTGAATTTTTACTTAACCTGAAATGGTGGAACTGGAGCGAAGAGGAAATATTTGATAATCTTGAAAATCTAACATCTGAAACAGGTTTAGAGGAATTAATGAAAAAGTATTCAAAAAGAGATGAAAAAATTAAGTAATTTTTCTAATGGTTCAAAAATATTAATTTTTAACTATTAATAAAGAATGTTATGATTAATTTGTCTGAGATTTAAACTACCAAGTGATAAAGCGCCAGTCGAATATGATTGGCGCTTAAATATTAATTACCTGATTGGTGTTAATATGATTGCAATTATCTAAATATAGATAATATTTTTTAATGAAATTTTATGTTTATCTAGAGCAATCAATTTGAGCGCAAACATGTTAAATGGTAAAATTAATTTATATCCTATAATTAATATAATAAATAATTCAAATTGAATATAAAACTAATTTATTTTTTTATTTAGTTAATAAGGAGAATTGCTATGAGCGCTGTGAAAAGGATTAAATGCGGTCATGTGAATTGCTATATTGTATTTGATGGAGCTTCGGGCATTTTGGTTGACACCGGAAAGAAAGAATATTTATATACAATCGTTAAAGCGCGTGTAAGCCATATAAGATTAAATTGATAATATTAACGCACACTCATTGCGATCACGCGGAAAACGCAGTTGACTTATCTAAAATTCTTGAAGCTCCGATTGCCATGCACAAAGATGACGTGATATTAATTGAGTCCAATAATAATCAATCCTTGTCAGCCAAAACCTTTTTTGGGAAGATAATATTATCTGCCTCTCTGAAAGAGTTCTCTAGAAATAAAATGAAAGCTTTTACACCGTCAGTCTTTCTAAAAGACGGCGATGATTTAACAGAATACGGCGTTTCGGCAAAAGTCATTGGATTGCCGGGACACACGAAAGGTTCCATAGGGCTTGATGTTGATGAAAAAGAGCTTATAGTCGGCGACGCGTTGATGAATATATTCTATCCGACAACTTCAATTTTATATAATGATGAAAAGTCTATGCTGGACAGCGCCAAAAAAATAACGTCTATGCTGGACAGCGCCAAAAAAATAACAGAACTAGGGGAACGAATTATTTATTTCGGGCACGGAAAGCCGGCAAAAAACAGAAAATGGATTTAAAATAGGGGCGTTTTATAAATTTGGATTTATTGGTTTTGGCAACATGGGAAGCATGCTTATTAAGTGTTTTATTGTGTCTGAAAAAATTAGTCAGAAAGAGATAATTGTAACAAGAAAAGACAAAAACAGGCTTGACGAAATAAAAAATATTTGGCCCGAGATTAATATAGCCTAAGACGTTATAGATATTGCAAAAAACGCAAATTATATTTTTATTTGCGTAAAACCATTGGAATTTAAAAATATTTTGCTCCAAATAAAACCTTATATTCAAAATCGTCATCATATAATCTCCATAGCCGGATCAGTAGCGATAAAGGATATGGAAAGAATATTGACTGCAAAATAACCAAAGTAATACCGACTGTGGATTCTGAAGTCAAGGAAGAATAACATTAATTTGCCATAACAATAAGGTCAATTTAAAGGCCGCGGAACACATAGAATCGTTGTTTAAAAAAATATGCAAGGTATGGCGGATAGATGAACAAGACTTTGGATTTGTGTCCGAACTTACAAGTTGCGGGCCCGGTTTTATTGCCGCTATCTTTAAGAAATTTGCGGAAGCGGCTCTAAGGCATACGACGTGCTGTAATAAAGAAGAAATATCAGAAATGCTATTACAGACATTATACTCTACATCCAAATTAATGCTTAAAAAAAAAGATGAATTTTCAAGATGTAATATCAAGAGTTGCCACAAAAGGCGGGATAACCGAAGAAGGAATAAAAGTTTTCGAAAAAACCCTTCCGCAAGTATTTGACGAGATGTTTGAGCAAACTTTGAATAGACGCAAAATAATTAGCGAAAAAGTATCTAATTAATTTAAGAATATTTAATCAATTTTAATCAAAAATGATATCAAAGTGGCAAGGCTAAAAGGACGCTATGAAGTTCATTGCAGCGTCTTTTTTATATATCAAAGCATAATAAAAAAAGATGAAAAAAGAAAAAAGCGCTAATAGAAAATTTTTTTGGCGCTGCATAGTATGTAATATTGATATTTAAGCGTCATCATGAATGATGCTTTTTTTATGGAAGGTATATATGTGCGGAATAGCTGGTTGGATTGATTTTAATCAAGATTTAAGAAAACATGAGAAGACAATAAACAAAATGACAGGTACTTTGACCCGACGAGGGCCTGACGCGCAAGGCATATATCTGAAGGAAAACGCCTGCTTAATGCATCGAAGACTTATCGTTATTGACCCTGAAAACGGCATTCAGCCAATGACAATAAAAAAAGGCGATACCAGTTATACAATTGTATATAACGGCGAACTTTATAATACAAACGAGCTTCGAAACGAGCTTTTAGCTTTTAAGTACCAATTTAAAGGGCATTCAGATACCGAGGTATTGCTGACGGCGTTTATTCATTGGGGCGAAGCGTGTTTGGAAAAGCTAAACGGCATTTACGCTTTCGGGGTTTGGAACGATACGACCAAAACTTTGTTTTTAGCCCGCGACAGAATGGGCGTTAAGCCGCTGTTTATATATTCCTATTCTGATGGCATTATTTTTGGTTCAGAGTTAAAAACTTTACTAGCCAATCCATTAGTCAAGCCTGTAATTGACAATGACGGTCTTAAGGAAGTTTTCCTTTTAGGGCCTGGCAGAACAAGCGGTAACGGAGTTATCAAGGGCGTTTCGGAATTAAAACCCGGAGAGTATCTGGTCTTTAACCAAAAAAAAGGAATCAAAATCAATAGATATTGGTATTTGAAAGCCAGCGAACATACCGAGGATGTAAAAACAACCATTGAAAAGACGCGCTTTTTAATTACCGACGCGGTTAAGCGCCAGTTGGTGTCCGATGTGCCGTTGTGTTGTTTTTTGTCGGGGGGACTTGATTCCAGCATTATTTCAAAAATAGCCGCCGATAGTTATTTAGCCGAAAACAAAGGCGCGATTCATACCTATTCTGTTACCTATGTCGACAATCAGAAATTTTTTGTAAAAAGTCTTTTTCAACCTAATTCCGACGAAGAATATATAAAATTATTAACTAAAGACATAAGCTCTCAACACCATGAAGTAACGCTTAATAACGAGGATTTGGAAAAGTATTTAAGCGACGCCGTGGTTGCGCGCGATTTGCCGGGCATGGCAGATGTTGATTCTTCGCTGCTTTTGTTTTGCAGGGAAATAAAAAAAGAGTTTACTGTTGCGCTTTCGGGCGAATGCGCCGACGAAATATTCGGAGGTTACCCTTGGTATTATAATAAGGATATTTTATTTAAAGATACATTCCCTTGGTCTCAATCTTTGGATTTAAGGCTAAGCATCTTAAAACCAGGCATGATAAAGGACGGCGAAGATTATGTAAAACAACAATACAGCGATACCGTAAACAATACGGACACCTTGCCGGGCGAGAGTGATTTTGAGTCTCGCATGAGGCAAATGTTTATGCTGAATGTAAATTGGTTTATGCAAACATTATTGGACAGAAAAGATAGAATGAGTATGTATAGCGGGCTTGAGGTTAGAGTGCCGTTTTGCGACCATCGATTGGTGGAATACGCCTATAATATGCCTTGGAATATTAAGTTCTATAATAACAGAGAAAAAGGAATTGTAAGAGAAGCCATGAAAGGTGTTTTGCCTGATGAAATAATATGGCGGAAAAAAAGCCCATATCCCAAAACACATAATCCAAAATATCTAAACGCGGTTAAATCCAGTCTGCAAAAAGTATTGAACGATCCGGATTCGCCGTTAACGCAGTTGATTAATAAACAAAAGGTTAAGGAAATTATCGATACCGACGGAAAGGCTATTTCGACACCCTGGTATGGTCAGCTCATGACCGGCCCGCAACTTATGGCTTATTTGATTCAAGTTGATTTTTGGATGAGAGCGTATAAGATTATAATTGAGTAAAAAGATATATTCGGCAATATGTTTATTTTTATTTGATAAATTCTAGTCGTTTAGCATTGAAAAAAATTCTATATAGATAATCTATATAGAATGTTTTGATTAATCAATGTTTTTTTTAATATTTTTATTGACAAATTAAGTTCTATGATGTCGTAGAAAAAAGAAGGTCGATAAGAGATTTTGAAAGAATAGAAATAGGCGATGATGTTATTGAAAGAATAATACGCGCTGGCCTTAAGGCTCCCGCAAACGGAAGTATGAGGAACTGGCATTTCATTGTAATAAAAGATAATCAAATCGTTTTGCAGCTTATTGACATTATTCCCAAAGATATTTCAGAAAAAGACATGGATAGATTGCTCAAGGAATGGAATATAAGCGATCCTTTTCAACAAGCAAGTTATAGATATTCTGTTCCAGGACAATATCAAATGCTTGCCGACTCTTCGGCGATAATTGTTCCGTTATTTAAATCAAAGTTTGACATTATGAAACCTGAAAATCTTTCGTATTTAAACAGTTTTGCTTCGATTTGGTGCTGCATTGAAAACATATTCTTGGCGGCTACGGCAGAAGGTTATGCATGTAATCTTAGAATTCCTTTAGGAAACGAGGGAGCGCACGCAAGGAAGGTGTTAGGTTTCCCTGAGGATTATCTGATGCCATGTTTTATTGGACTCGGCAAACCGAGTAAAGACGCAAAAATTTTGGAGCATAAAGAAATTAATGCAAAAGAAAGAATACATATTGATAAATGGGATATGGAGAACAAAATTGCGTCCGGCGTTAATTAGCTAGATGCAATATTGGCTATAAAATATATTTAAAGGAGGTAATTGTGAAGACATACGGCGGTTTTCTAATGTCTCAAATTCAGCATCTTAGCAGAAGAG
>DATCJR010000175.1 GCA_036562685.1 Clostridia bacterium
AATTTGGACGATAACCAAGCTTTCTAGCCATTTCTCGTATATATTGTTTGGTTTCGACACCTATATCAGGACTGTCGTTGAGTGCCTTACTCACCGCACCTACCGAAACACCACATTTTAAGGCAATATCCTTAAGAGTAACCATTACTTACCTGATTATATTTTTTTCATTAATATAATACAATAATCCGTCAATGTAAAGCAGTTTATTCTTTTAAACCACCTAATGCAACTCCCTTTATTATGAACTTAGACAATAAAGCATAGAACACTAATAGAGGCAATACTGCAATAGCCATACCTGTATATTGCGGACCAATTTCTCTTCTATATATATCACCCTTAAGTTTATCCATTAATACAGGCAATGTCCAATTTTCTCTACTTTCCAAAATAATCTTAGGCATAAAGAAATTATTCCAAGATGATATTAAAGAAAAGATTGCCATAGTAGCAATAGCTGGTAACAATAAAGGCAAAACTATAATATTAAATATCCAAAACTCTCTGCAACCGTCTATTCTTGCCGATTCAATAAAATCTAATGGCACGTTAGCAACAATATACTGTCGCATAAAGAACACCGTAGTAGGTGCAACAGCCGCTGGTAAAATAAATGCAAACACATTATCATACAAACCAAGTGATTTTACCAAAGCATAAAAACCAAGAACGCTTAATTGCGTCGGTACCATTATTAAGACCAAAACTAAAATGAATATCACATTTCTCAATTTAAAATTATATACAACTATAGCATAGGCAGTTAAAGATGATATATAAACGGATAAAATTATAGCGCCAGCCGATATAATTGTACTATTTTTAAACGCGTTGACAAAACTTACATTTTGACGATCCAACCAATCCAAATTATCTTTCAGAGCATTACCAAAAGTTAAATAGAAATTAGCTTCAAGTTCGTAAGTGGACCTCGTTGCATTAACAAGCATTACATAAAACGGAAGAATGCTAATTAAGAGTAAAGTTATTAAAAATATATATATAATAACTTTTAAAACAACTTTTAAAACAGAGGTTCCCTTTTCTTTTTGCTTTACAGCTAATGACTGTTCCAAAGGAGTTAAAATTTTTGCATTTTCCATCTCTTACTCCTTATACCTTAGATGTTTTTTTCTTTTCTGGTGTAACATTCATAATCCAGAACAAAACAGAGCTTATGAGCATAGTAATTATTAACATTATTATAGAACCCGCAGCAGACCGGCCATAATTGTTAATGCCTGTAAAGCCCCATTGATAAAGTTTAATTGCAACCGTTTGTGTATGACTTGTAGGAACAAAGAAGAAAGGTACATCATACATTTGCAATCCGCCAGCAAGACTTGTTACAAATGCATATAATAATATTGACTTTAATAACGGCAAAGTTATTGAAAAGAATTGTCTTACAGAGCTAGCTCCGTCTATGCGCGCAGCCTCATATAATGTTGGATTAATTCCTGCCATGCCAGCCAATAAAACTATCATTGTGTTGCCATACCAAATCCATGTCAACACCAATGACACAGTAGTCTGTGTAATTGTTTTATCTAGTAAGAAATCCTTTCTTTCCCAATTTTTAACTATTTTTAATAAAATAGAATTCAAAGTTCCTTCAGTTTGAAGCATTTGTCTAAACAACAAACCAACTGTAGCTGCTGTAACTATATTGGGAAGATAATAAGCAAATTTAAATAAACCTTTGCCCTTTATTTTCAAACTTTGGTCATTAAATATTGCTGCCAAGACTAGAGCGAAACCGAATTGAAGTACAACATTTAACCCCCAAATTTTCAATGTCACTAAAATTGTATTCCAAAACGACTTATCTAATACAACATCTTTATAGTTTTTTAAAAATATAAATTTTCCTATAGTATCCGCATCTTTACCTTGTTTATTAAAGAAACTTATTATAAAAGTATAAGCGGTAGGATAAAATGAGAACAAAAAGAAAAATATTATAAATGGCATTACAAAAAAATAGCCATATTTACGATAGCTAATGCTTTTTACCTTTTTAGGCTTTGAAAAAGCATCATTTACAAAAGTATCATTTATCACATCATTAACTTTAGATGGACTAAACATCTCACTCACCTTCCCTGCAAAGACAAAAACCTTGCAAAAAATATTTTAAAATTTAACTAATTTTTTTGTAAATATAGCGGAGTTTTTGGCTCCGCTATATTTACGTTATTTAGTTTTAAGCCTGAACTGGTGTAGGCGTAGGTATTGTAAATGTCTTACCTGCCAAATCAGATTCAAGTCTTTCTTTAATTTCTTGCCATGCTTTTTCAGCTGTTAAGTCTTTTTCTCCTGCAGCATATCTCTTAACAACGTCAGCGAATATTCTATCAACTGTGCTGTCATATTCAGTTACATTGGATGCCTTAACATCAGCAGCCAAAGTGTTGAATTTAGCAAAGTGATTTTGTCCGCCAAGGAAAGTATTACCTAAAGTTTCCATGCCTGCCAAAGCTTTATTTAAGTCTTTGGAGTTCATAACGTCGCCGCTGAATGCTGAACGAGCTTGCATGAATTTAAGTGATGTCAAGAAGTTAAGAACTTCAAATGCAGCTTCTTTCTTGGATGAATAACTGCTAACCATTGCATATGTTCCGCCCCAATAATATGCTTGAGGACCTTCAATCATTCTCCACAAACCTGAGGTATCATCATTATTGAGAACATAGAACAATCCCCATGTAGGCAAGAAGAACGCTAATGTCTTATATTGAGCATTGTCTTCAAGTTTAGCTCTCATACCTGCTGTCCAGCTGTTGCCCCATTGAGCACCTTTATGAGTATCTTCATAAATTATTTTAGCATATTCAAGGAATGAAGCTGTATCATTGTCAATAACTATTTTATTGCCTTGAACAAAGGCTTGGCGAGTAGCATAAAATACTCTCTTGATATCTTCCAAGTTGTTGATCATTAAGATCTTCTTGTCATGCTCTTTGCCTGTATTATAAGCACTATCAGCTACTGCCTGAGTTGCTTTTAAGAAACCAATCATATCATCGCCGATAAAAGCTTGCATAGTTTCATCTAATACTTGCTTTTCAGCTTCTGACCAACCGTCAGGATAGTTAGCTAAAGTTGCTTTTGAACCCTCAGGCAATTTACTTGCTTTAAATGCATTAAAGTTTTCAATACCTTCAAGTAAGCCCTTATCAATAAGTGCTAAGAACATATCAGCACGATAGAACATTGCACCAGGAGTAACTTGATAAGAAACAGCTTTTAATTTATCTGTTCCTTGAGTTCCGATATCCAAAGTGTAACCATACATATCTTTTTCAAGAGCTGCTCTAACATCAGTATAGCTTTCAGAACTCAAATCCAATGCGTTCTTATAATAAGGCAACAAATTCTCTGAATGTGCGCTATTAACATATTTCTTGGTGTAGTCCACGTCAGTCAAGAACAGATCAGGACCGCTCTTGCTTGCAAAAGCATTATCCAAAGCTGCTTCATAACTTCCATCATCGTTGTTGATGAAAGAAATGTCAAAATCATACTCATAGTCAGGATTAACTAGAGTAAAATACTTTAACAATTCAACAACCTCGTTAGACATTGACCAAACTTTTAATTTAGGCTTTTCAGTTTTCTTCTTGCAACCAAAGGCTGAAATAGAGAAAGCGAAAAGCATAACAAAAGCTAGCAAAATAACGGGTAACCTTTTTTTCATTATCTTCCTCCTATATATTTAAATGACTTATGTCATTTATTTTTGATTAACATAAAATTATTGAGAAGTAAATTAACTATAACGATTAAGTTCAATAATATAT